>NZ_JBQKFA010000003.1:0-284419 GCF_052121015.1 Collinsella sp. LCP19S3_F2 | reverse complement strand
GGCCTCGGCAACGGCGTAGCGCTCGGCGCCCTCGACGGGGTCCCACGTCAGGGTGACCTCGCCGTCGCCGGTCGCCTCCGCCCTGGGGGCGGGCGCCGACGGGTCGGAGGGAGTCGCGGAGACCAGATCGGAGTCGGAGAAGGAGGTCCACCTGCCATAGACGCAGGCCTGCACGAGGAATCGGTAGCTCGTCCCGTTGGACAGCCCGGAGGCCTTGAAGGACTCACCGGAGCAGGAGGTCGTCAGCGTGCGGTAGCCGGACCCGTTCCGGTAGGCCACGGCGTACTTGGTGGCGCCGGGCACGCGGCCCCACGACAGCTCGACGCTGCCGTCGCCGGCGGTCGCCGCGGGCGCGGGCTTGACGGTCCCCTCCGGCCTGCAGCGCACGAGGCTGGCGGGGCCGAAGGAGGACCAGCGGCCGTTCACGTAGGCCTGGACGAGGAAGTCGTGGTCGTAGCCGTTGGGCAGGTCGGTGGCGGTGTAGGACGTCCCGGCGAGGGACTTGGTGAAGGTGGCGTAGGTGCCGCTGGAGAAGGCCTCGGCAACGGCGTAGCGCTCGGCGCCCTCGACGGGGTCCCACGTCAGGGTGACCTCGCCGTCGCCGGTCGCCTCCGCCCTGGGGGCGGGCGCCGACGGGTCGGAGGGGACAGTGCGTGAAATTGATTCAGCCTGCGACAGTACGGCATCTGCTGGGATGGAAGCAATAGCCGTGGAGCATACAGACAAAGAAAGCGCGACGGCAAGAGATAAAGAAATTGAGAGACGCTTCATACCACCCTCCACAATTAATAACTGTCTTTATGTTATCGGAAGCGCGGCATTTAATTAGTACTCACTCGGACCAGTGGACGATATTTACGCCAGACGGCGTTCGTGCAAAGCTAATTCAATAGCGCTGGCCATTCCTAGAATCACAAATCGTCAAACTCACTCTCGCTGCTAAGATTGGGATTCCTCCACGGATCACCGCTGAGGAAGGACTCCGGCCAGCGCTGCATGAACAGCGCCTGTTCGCGCTTCCAGCGGCGCAGTTTTTCCTCGTTGGCCTCTTCCCTGCCGCGCAAGGTGAACTCGTAGTGGTACAGCTCGGCATAGGGCGTAAAGATGGTACGGTAGCCCGCCTCCCACACGCGCAGGCAAAAGTCCGCGTCGTTAAAGCCGACGGCGAATTCCTCGTTGTAGCCGCCGACCTGCTCAAATACGTCGCGGCGGACCATCTGGCATGCTCCCGTTACGGCGCTATAGTTGCCAGGCCGCACGGCACGGACAAGATAGCCCTCGCGCTTTGCGAACGGCATCTTTGTTGCTGCGCATTTAAACACGCAATGCTACAGATAGACGAAATCTGATTGGCAGGCGATGAGGAGAGCCGCATCTTATTATCACGGGGATTGTCACCCCAGAAAAACCGAGGCTTCGGTAGTTTGTGTGACAAGGGGCTAGCCTAGGCAGCAACGCTCTTCGCTCCCTTCACGCCCTTCTTCCTCGCCTTCACCGGGCGACCCGGGAGCTGGGGCTGGCAGTCGCCGCACCTGAGCATGAGCAGGGCCACGAGGTTGTCGGTGTTGCGGAAGCCGTAGCCCATCCTCACCGTCACCTTGATCTTGTTGTTGATGGCCTCTACGCGCCCGTTGCTGATGCCGAGCTCGACTGCGGCGATGATGTCGTCGCGCCGGCGGCGCACCTTCTTCTCCACGGCGACGACCTTGGCGATCTTGCAGTAGGCGGCCCTGTGCATCCAGTCGTCGAGCAGCTCGGCGGCCTCGGAGCCGTCGGCTGCCCGGAAGACGGCCCGCAGGTCCTCCTTGAGCTCCCAGGCCCTGACCAGCCGCGAGCCGGCCCTCTTCTTGAGCGCCTCGAGCCTCGCCCTCTGGCCGTCGGTGAGGTCCTCGGGGTTCTTCACGAGCGCGTAGCGGCTGCCCTTGATGGAGGCCGCCTCCTCCTCGAGCGCCCTGACCTCCTCGGGCGGCAGCTCGCCTTTGGCAGGCCTGCCGCGCTTGCCCTCGGGCCTGGGCCTGGCGGCCCTGGCGGCGGCCCTGGCGGCGTTCCACTCCTCGCAGCGCACGGCGTCGAGCGCGTCGTTCATCCACTGGACCACGTGGAAGGGGTCCATGACCCACCTCGCGTTGGGGCAGCGGCGCTTGACCAGCTGCCTTATCCACCTCGCGCCGTCGGCGGTCACCACCTCTATGGCGCGCCTCTGCTCGCGCGTGAGCTCGTCGAGGAACAGGTTGAGCACGTCCTTGCCGGTGCCCTCGTGCGCCCAGATGAGGCAGCCGCGGTCGTGGTCGACGACCACCGTGACGTACTTGTGGCCCTTCTTGTACGACGTCTCGTCGATGCCGATGCGGCGCACGCCGTCGAACCTCGAGGCGCCGCGCGCGGCCTCCAGCTCGGCGTAGACGCGCCTGCACACGCCGCCCACGCTGTGCCACTCGACGCGGGCGAGCTCGGAGACCGCCGAGGCGGTGCAGCGGACCGCCAGCCACGCCACCCAGTCCTCGAAGTCGCGCGTGAAGCGCGCTGTGTTCCGTCAAGTAAAAATCGACAAATACGTCTGTCGAATTTCGACACCCTCATGCTGACCGCCTCCGGGCGGGCCGGCGCCGTCGCGGCCGGCCCGCCCGCTGCCTAGAACGGTATCTCCCAGTCCTCCGGGGGCACCTCCTCCATCCCGCCCCGCTCGCCCGTCATCAGCGGGTGGTCCGGCGTCAGCCCGCAGCCCGGGCACTGGAAGAGCCCGCAGAGCGCCTGCGCGTCCCAGGCGCCGGCGTCGCGGTCCTTCATCCTGTTCACCGGGCAGTCCTCCGCGGCGTACCTCATTCGGCCTCACCCTTCCCGAGCATCAGCGCGTTTTCCATCCTGTAGCTGGCGCCGTTGAACTCCACCAGCCTGCCCGTGTAGACGAGCCTGTCCACGACGGCCGCGGCCATCTTGTCGTCGCCGAACACCGTGCCCCACCTGCTGAACTCTATGTTGGTGGTGACTATGAGGCTCTGGGTGCCCTCGGGGGCCGACATGACCTGGAACAGCAGCCTCGCCCCCTCGACGTCGAGCGGCACGTAGCCGAGCTCGTCGAGTACCAGCAGGTCCGCCGACAGCAGGTCGTCGAGCTCCCTGCGCAGCCTGCCGCGGTCGCGCGCGTCGGCCAGGTGCATCACGAGCTGCGCGACGGTGAAGAACCTCACGGACTTGCCGGCCCTGACGGCGGCGGCGCCGACCGCGATGGCGAGGTGGGTCTTGCCCCTGCCCGTCTTCCCGTGGAAGACGAAGTCCTGGCACGCGTCGATGAAGGCGAGCGACCTGAGGTCGGCCTCCCCGTAGCCGTCGGGGAACGAGACCTGGGAGAAGTCGTAGCCGTCGAGCGACTTGGCCGCGGGGAACCTCGCCCTGCGCATCCTCCTCTCCAGCTGGTTGGCGGCCCTGACCTCCATCTGCCTGGCCAGCAGGCCCTCGACCGCCCTCATCTCGGGGAGCGTTGCCTCCTCGCAGAACTCGTCGACGACGCTGTTCGAGAACAGCATCGAGCGCGCCTTGCCCCTCAGCGAGGACTCGAGCAGGCGCCTGTCGGGGCATGCGGCCCTGGCCATCTACGCCACCCCCATGAAGCCGTCGTAGACGCCGAGGTCCACGGGCTCGTCGTAGGTGACGGTCCCCGTGGCGGCGCGCGCCGCGCTGACGGCGACCGACGCCTCGTCGATGCGGCCGGTCGCCTCGTAGGCGAGGCGCACCGCCTGCAGCGTGGCCTCCCATCCGGAGGTGGCCGCCTGGTCGCGCATCACCCTCAGCTCGGCCTTCAGGCCCGCCCTGTCCAGTGAGTCCATATGCTCCCTGAGCTCGTCGGGGAGCGCCTCCCTCACCCTGCTGTTCTCCCAGCCGCCGGCGTTCCACGCCAGCAGGGCGAGCTGCGAGGCGGGGTCGGACGTGTCGGTCGGGGCGCTGCCGTAGGCCCTGGGGTGCTCGCAGACGAGCTCGCCGCTGTCGGGGTCGTAGACGCTCACGGTCGTCGCCCGCAGGCCGACCGTGAGCCTGCGGCGCGAGAGCGACGGGTGCGTGGAGTAGAGGTGGCGGCCCCTCTCGCCGACCGAGACCTTGCCCTTCTTGTCGGCGGTGCGAGAGACGTAGGTGACGCAGTCGAGGGGCTTGGCCGGCAGCCCGAGCATCGCCAGCCTGTCGGCCTCGAAGAGATCGAGCTCGCGCTCGCCCTTTATCCAGTGGGGCTTGTCGGACATGGCGAGGCTGCGCTCGAGCAGCCTGCGGTTGAAGGCGCCGGCGTCCCACAGCTGGGGGACGGGGACGAAGAGGTTGCGGCGCACGCAGCCCACCTTGTTCTCGACGCTGCCCTTCTCGTTGCCCGAGCGGGGGTTGCAGAACCTGAAGCGGAAGCCGTAGTGGGCGCTGCAGGCGGCGAACAGCTCGGTCGTCCGGACCCCGCCGCCGACGCGGCGGCCGACGCCGGTCGCGTTGTCGAAGACGATCTTGGTCGGCACGCCGCCGACGTGCTCGAAGACGTTGCGCAGGGCCTGGCAGACGCACTCCGACGTCTCGCCCGGGAAGACCTGGGCCAGCCCGACGTTGGAGTACGGGAACGTCATCACGAAGAAGCTCAGCGTGGTCCGCATCCCCCTCACGTAGAAGTCGGCCTCGCCGAAGTCGGCCTGCGCCTCGCCGGGGCCCCAGACGAGGTCGAGGTACTGGGCGTCGGCCGCCTCCGCCGAGCGGCGGGCCCTAATCTCCCTGACGCACCGCTCCACGGTGCTGACGGAGACGTCGGCGCCGCACTCGGAGACGAGCCTGTCGTGGACGCGCTTTGCGGTATGGCGCTGCTTGCGTCCGCTGCGCATGTCGTCGTCGAGCCAGGACTCGATCAGGGGCCTGTACGGGTCGAGCTTTGAGCCCTGCGCCCGCCTCGCGGGCGGCTTGGGGCTGAAGTCGTCCATGTCGCGGTACTTGTAGACGGTGTCCCGGCTCACGCCGGTCTTGCGCGCGATCTCGGCGACGCTGTCCCCCTGCCGCCACAGCAGGCGTATAGAATTCTTATCGGTCATGCTGATCATTTCCTCTCCGGGCCTCCTTTGGTAGATACGAAGCACCACCAAGATAGCCCTGCGATCTGGTCAGCATGCCCCTTGCGGGAAGTGTCGACTTTATGCTGCCGTTTTTGTCGATTTAGATGTTACGGAATACAGCGCGCCCCGTGCCGCGCCCAGGGGACGGCCTCGGTGCGCACGCCGTGCTCCGGGCAGCGCACCCTGCAGGGCGCGTACTCCAGGTAGCAGGCCGAGCGCGCCAGGTCCATCGCCCTCCACAGCCTGGGGGCCCCGCGGTTCGCCATGTCGTAGAAGTCGCAGGCCCTGCCGCATACGGGGCAGCGGCGCTGCTCGCGCTTGTAGGGCCGGACGCTCACGACGATGCGCTCGGCCTCGATGCGCGCGCCCAGGACGACCGTGCGGGCCAGACCGAGGGCGAGAAGTAGTAGACTCTTCATGCGTCACGCCTCTTCGGTTGTCTGAATTTGGCTTAGCAATCATAGGCGGATGACGCGGAAACGGCCCCTCCCGGGGCCGTTTCAGTTCCAGATCGTTGTTTTCGCCCGCTGAGCTGGGCCTATGCCGGAATCTCTCCCACAGAAACCACCGAAGAGCCGAAAAACCCGATATGACAATCAACGCCGACGGCAGTCTTAAAGATGGTGACGTCGTCCTCTCTCGACCTAGAACCGCTCGAGAATCTCCGCGGCATTCTCTCGCAGATAAGTATCTAGGTCCGGCACGGCAAACTGCACGTAGCCCCTCTGCGGAGCCTGAATAACCTCTCTTTGTAGCAGCTTAGCCCTAATAGAGCTGATCTCATTGGTCTTTTTTCCCATGCGCCTAGCAATCTCGGCTGATTTGGACTGTTGCTTATCCTCGCACATCGCCAAAAGGTATTTGATATCGTTAAGCCCCAGTCCAGAAATCGCGGGCCCGTGAACAACATCGTGAAAACGAGCCTCTGCCAGCGCAATGCCTTCGGTGACGTCGCGCTCGCTCACAATGGCACTTTTAGCACGATGCAAGTTGGCGCGCTGCCAAATGGAATAACCGACCAGTTGCACCAGATAGGCATAGCCCTTAGTGGCCTTAGCGGCTCTCGACAGAAGATCGTCCTCTATGGTCAAACCAGTCGCGACAAAGCTATCGCCCATAGAGAGCGCTACCTCCACCTGGTTGATAGGCGCCAGATCTTCGGGGAGGGCACGACGCAAGAACGTAAGCGCCTTGCCGTTAATAAGATCCATAACGCCGGCCGGTAAGCCGGCAAAGGCAAGTGCGATATCTACTTATATCGGATAATATCGAGTTATATAAGCGTGTATAAACTTATCGCGAAAGTATCGACCTTTCGTAATTTGTCTTAAATAAGTAGTCCAACCCTGCTTTCTTCCAAGCTCATAGCGAAAGAAAGTTAAGGACCTCCTAAAAACCATTGCCTTAATACGAGAAATACTCGCTCTCAGCGGATAAATTCGGCCCCAACCACGGATCGCCCGTCAAGAAGAACTCAGGCCAGCGCTGCATGAACAGCGCCTGTTCACGCTTCCAGCGGCGCAGCTTTTCCTCGTTGGCCTCTTCCCTGCCGCGCGAGGTGAACTCGTAGTGGTACAGCTCGGCATAAGGCGTAAAGATGGTGCGGAAGCCCGCCTTCCACACGCGCAGGCAAAAATCCGCATCGTTAAAGCCGACGGCGAATTCCTCGTTGTAGCCTCCGACCTGCTCAAATACGTCGCGGCGGACCATCTGACAGGCGCCCGTCACGGCACTAAAGTTACCGGGGCGCACAGCGCGGGCAAGATAGCCCTCGCGCTTAGCCGAGAAGTCTTGGTTGGCATGAGCAAGTGCGCCGCGCACACCGACCAAAATGCCGGCGTGCTGCACCAGATGGTCGGCAAAGTAGAGCTTGGCACCCACCACGCCCGCATCGGGACGCTGCAGATAGCCCATCATCTCTTCAATAAAGTCCGGGTTTATGACCTCGGTATCGTTATTAAGCAGCAACAGATAATCGCCCTTGGCATGCTCAACGCCAAAGTTGATGATCTGGGAGTAATTGAACTCGCCCGGCCAGTACACAACACGTGCGCTACCTTTACCTTCGGATGCTGCAGCCACGCGCTCTGGCAGGGTTTCGTAATACGCAAACGTCTCCGGGGCTTCGCTGTTGTTCTCCACCAAGACGATCTCGTAGTTGGCATACGTAGCCTTCTGGGCAATCGACATCACACAGGCGTCGAGCGTCTCAATGTGGTCCTTGGTGGGAATCACAATGCTCACCAGCGGCTCGGGCTCCGGCAGCGCATAGCGCATGCGGTAGACAAACGGCGTCTCGGTCTCCTCGACCGTTCCGTGAATGCGCAGCGCGTCAAAGTGACGCTGCAGCGCAAGGCGCCCGGCCTCGATGGCATACGGCTTGCTATCTGCAGAGCCATCGGCGGTAGAACCGGGATGTACGCGCCAGTGATACAGCACGTGGGCAACATGCTCAAACCGTGCGCCCGATGCAAGGCAGCGAAGCGTCAGATCATAATCCTGGGCGCCCGCGACGTCTTCCGGCGACATGCCAATGCGATCGATAAGCGCCTTCTCCACCATCAGCAAATGCGTCACGCAGTTATGGCTATAGAGCAGGTCGACGTTGAGCCGCGTCTTAAAGACCGGCTGACCCCACTCCCCCGTTTTCTGAAACATATCCTCGTCACAAAACAGGACCTGCGGACGCTCCCCCTCTGCCGCCTTGTTCAACGCGGCGACATAGCGGAACAACGCATCCGGCTCCAGAATATCGTCATGGTCCAAAAATGCGATGTAGTCGCCCGACGCTTGCTCAATACCCGCGTTGGTGTTGAGCACAATGCCGCCGTTGCCAGGCAGCTCAATACGATGAACCCGCTCGTCATTGGCGGCGGCCGCAAGCTTGGCCACCGCATCCCATTCGGGCGAGGCGTCCATAAGCAGCAATTCCCAGTTGTCATAGCTCTGAGATAGCACCGAGTCCAGCAGCTCGTGCAGATAGACCCGATCGGTCTTATAGCACGGCACCACAATGCTCACGAGCGGTCGGTAGGCGAATGCCGCCGCGACAACGCGCTGGCACGCCAAGTCGCCCGGCTTCGCGCGATGCTGCTCAAACCAGCGTCGATAAGCAGCGTCATCCGCACGCGCATCCTTCATGCGGTTCCAACTGTCGTCGACCATGCCGTTGTATAAACGACCATCCATGGCACAAAACCCGCTCTGGATCTGCTCTGTGGGATCGCTCGCAATCGCGACAAAATCTCGTATATCCTGAGGTATCTCCACGCTCAGATACGTTTTATTGACGCGACAACCGTTTTGCTGGAGAACATCGACCTGCGACTCAAATACATGCACGGTAGCATCAATCGCATTCATGTGCGTATCGAAGATCTGGAGCCCAGGGACGCACTGGGGCTCTCCCGCCCACTTGACCTCATAGCGCCAAACGGCGCCCTCATCTGCCGGTAAATAACGAACGGCATCGATCTCGTAGCGACCGCAGCACTCGCCGCGCTGCGCATCGCGAACGAGCGCGCACATCGCAGACTTTGCTTTGTAGTTAATCTTAGATTCCAGCTTGGCAATACAACTATCAAGGCGAATGGAGCCCAGCCTTTTGCCGCCGGGCGCAAATGAGACATCAATTGTAGAGCCGTCCATAAACGGAAGCACCAAAACGACGAGTTCGCGCTCATAATCGGCAACGGAGGGACAAAGCGCAAGCACGCGGCCATGATCGACCGGCAGTGCCAAAGACGGCACGCAAGCGCGATTGGTCGTCGCGCAAGCAAAGGTCTGGGAACCCTCCCGCTCAATAAGCCCCGCGATATCCTGGCCGACAAAACGAAGCAGCACAAACAGCCGGCCCTGGCTGCGGCAAAGCGCCAAACGCTTGATACTCATCTACACTTCTCGCTTTCCCAGAGCGTTCGCAGCCATGCGCTTACACGCGCCCAAGCGCCCAAACCTCAAGACGTCGTAATCGAACATGAGCTTTTTGCACGAACGAGCAGCAGGCGCCTTACCGACAAGTGCCGTACGCACCATAGCGGCAACAGAAGGATCACATTGCGCAAGCGCAGCATCACTGCCCACGGCAGAACCGTCAAGCGCTGCAGCAACGGCAGCAAACACCTTGCCGCAGCCCGAGCCCAGGAGCCTAAGCGCATCGTACAGCACCAGATCACACAGGAAGTACGCCAGGTCATCGGCATGCCGGGCATCGAGACCGTGGCGCCGCCAGTCAGCCAGCACCGCGGAGTAAATCTTCACGTGCTCCAGCAAACGCGTCTCATCGTCGTAGCGCATGGTGTCCATGAGCGAACCCTTGCGCGCCACGCGGTAGTCGTACAGCTTGTTCGAGATAAGCGCGGTCTTACGCGAACGACCGTACACGGCAAAATCGAAGACCTGGTCCTCGCCATACTTAACGGTTTCATCAAACACGATCCCGCTACCCAGCAAAAAAGCGCGCTTGCAGGCGGTGCGCCATGCAAAAGGGCGAGACGCTTCCTTAAACAGCAGGTCGGAGCTATAGCCCACAAACGACACGTCGCGCGGGCTCAACACGTAGTTAAGCCACGGATACCCCGCCTCCAAGGGATACGGGTTCGCGCCAAAGGTCAAAACGTCGCAATCTTCACGCTCAAAGGCATCGACGATCACACGGCATGCATCGGACGTAAAGCGGTCGTCGGAATCCAAAAACGCCACGATAGGCGCCGTGGACGCAGCGATACCCGCATTTCGGGCGCTCGACAGACCACCGTTGGGCTTATCGACCAGCTTAAAGCGCGTATCCTTTTCGCAATAGGCAGCGGCGATATCGCGCGACCCGTCCGGCGAGCCATCGTTAACCAGCACACCTTCCCAATCGGGCATATCCTGCGCGAGTAGAGAGTCCAGGCACCATGCCAGGCACTCCTCCACCTTGTAAATGGGAACGACGACGGAAATCTTAGGGGTAACCATAATCACGCGCTCCTACTGTGCCGCCGGCACGTCATCGGGATGCGGGTTATCACCGTAGGTACGCTGATACGTCAGCACACGCCAAACCAGCGGCAGACCGCCAATCTTAAAATAATGCTTAAACGTATTGAGCTTGCCCGGCTTCTTAAAATCAAAGCGCGAATCGATATAAGCACGGGGCGACTTGATCATCAGTCGCAAATCGGTCTCGCCGCGCGGATCGAAGAGCGACAGGTCAAAGCGACCGGCATCCCAATCGGCCTTGAGCTCCGGAGACGCCTTCTCCCAAAACTGCTCGCGCAACTCATCGACCAGGCGCTCATCATTCCAACGGTACGTATCGACCTTCATGCGCATTAAAATACCCTGAAGCTGAGCCTTAAGCTCGGGACGCTCATCCAAAAAACGTTGCATCTCGGCATATTCGTCGCACACGCAAAACACCTTGTTGGGCGAATTAACAGAGCTCTTCTCGTTATCCTGGCGATAGCACAAAATGGGGTCCGCAATAAACGCGGCACGCTCGGCGCACGCCCAAACCTTAAAGTTAAAGCCTGCGTCCTGATACGAGGCACCCGGCGTGGGAAGGAACCGAATCTGATTGTCGTTGAGGAACTCGCGCCGATAGATGGCAGACCAAATGGAAGGCTTGCGGTAGAAGATACCCGGACGATCGGCGGGGCGATACGCGGCGCCCGTCATATGCTCGTCGATAATCCCAAACAGCTCACGGCGCTCGCTGGGCGCAGACCAGTACAAGTAAAAGTCTCCCTTAACGACATCGGCATGCTCAGCATCGGCCTTGGCGACCAGCTTTTGGAGCGAATCCTCAAACATAAAGTCGTCGGACTCAAGGATGCCCACGTACTCGCCGCGTGCCATCTCCAGGCCGCGATTCATCGAGTCGCCGTAGCCGCTGTTGGCCTTGTCGATCATCTTTACACGGGGGTCGCGCTCCATGTACTCGCGGATAATCGCCGGCGAGTTGTCGGTAGAGCCGTCGTTGATGCAAATGATCTCAATGTCCTTGAGCGTCTGCGCCACGGCGGAATCGAGGCACTCGCGCAGGTAGCGCTCAACGTTGCAGATGGGAACAAGCAGCGAAACTTTAGGGGTATCAGAGTTCTGCAAGAGAACCTCCTGTTGAATAGCGTGTAACAGGGTTATTTTAGCAGCCGAGTTGCGGCGGGCGGCAGCGCCCAGAATTAGATAAAGCGTTCCAGGCAGGCTTTGAGACCGCGGGTCGAAAGATAGAACAGCGTGGCATCTGCCATCGAAACGCCCGAGGTCGCCGCTACGAGCTTATGGGCAACACGGCGAACGGCGCCCTGAGCAGGCATATCCGCCCACTCCGATCCCAAAAACGTCGTGAGGTCCATGTTGACGCGAGCCGCCACGCGATGGAAGTCATCGGCATCCAAGCGTGCCAGGTCGAACACAATGAGGTCCAAAAACCAAGTGATCAGCTCGCCGGGACACAAGTCCAAAAGACCGTAGGCAGCCCAATCCTTCAAGACCTCCTCGAGCATCCTCATATGGACGTCGAGCTTTTTAGCGCGGGCCTCGGCGCTGTTGAACTCGTGCGTTGCCGAGTCGTTCTCCATCACGTAGTGGTAGAACTTGTCCGGCATGACAACGGTCTTGCGGGCAAGCGCATAGGCCGCAAATTGAAATACGACATCCTCGCCCAAGGCCAAGCCGGGAGCAAAGCGAATGCCTTCGCGATTGAGCAGCTCGCGCGAAAAAGCCGCACGGCACGCATACGGCTGCGCATTCGCATGGAACAGCAGCTGGGGATCACGAGCGCCGAAGGTACTAGCTTTGGGACCCATGAGTTGCTGGACGCGTTTGGGTGCGGCGTCGGACGGCTCGCAGACGCCGCCAAAAACGGCAACCTCGGCATCCGCGGACGCCATGGCCTGCAGCACGCAGTCGACCGTCTGGGCGTCGATGTAATCGTCGGCGTCCACAAAGAAGACGACCTCGCCCTCGGCCGCATCGATACCGGCATTTCGAGCGCACGAGACGCCAGCGTTTTCTTGGTCAATCACCAGCACACGGCCGTCGGTATGGGCAATCTGGCGCAAGACGCTTAGCGAGCCATCTGCGGAGCCGTCGTTAACGCAGATAACCTGAATCGAGCGCTCCGACTGCGCCAACAGCGAATCGAGGCATCGCCGAATCGAGCGTGCCGAGTTGTATACGGGAACGACAATAGTCGCTTTGGGGCTCGTGGCCTCTCCCATGCCGATCTACCCCCTCAGCGATTCGATGAGAAAGGCGGCGACCACGCCAGGGCCTCCAACCGATGCGTAGTACTTGGCACGCCCCAAGGCACCATCCGTCGCAAAACTCGGATGCTCGTCAACCCAGCCCTCAGGATCTTTGAGGATGGCAGCAAGATTCGCGCGCTTCCACGGTTTGAGGTCGTCTAGCGAAAAATCCCCCGCGTCCAAGGCCGCCTGAAATTCCTTGGCCATCTGAACCAGGAACTCCTTATAGAATTTAGGCGCCAGGCGCACGTAGTTCCACATGTACGAATCGTACTTAATGAGCTGATTGAACTTGAGCATGCGGGCGACGTCATCACTTGCGTGGTCGCGAGCATAATCCTCTCGAATCCAACGCTCGATCTCGGCATACTCGGTATTGACGCAAAAGACCTTGGCTGAAGAATTAACCGAGGAATTCTCGTTGTCCTGGCGATACGACAGCACGGCATCATGCAGGTAAATAGCCTTATCGGCACACGCGATCACCTTAAAGGCAAACGACGTGTCCTGAAAGGATGCCCCCGGAGTCGGCAAGAACTTGATGCCGTTGCGCTCAAGAAAATCGCGACGGTACACGGCCGACCAAATCGACGGCTTTTGCTTAAAGAACTGCGTCGTGTCGCTCGGATGCACCGGCTTGTCACAGTCCCTTGCCTTAAACATCTCGTGCAGCGAGCGGCGCTCCTCGGGCTTAGACCAGTAGAAGTCAAAATTCGCCTTCGCAAAGTCGGCGTTACTGCTCTCGGCTGCCAAGACCAGCTTCTCCAGCGCATCGGGCGCCATAAAGTCATCGGACTCTAGAATGCCCACGTACTTGCCACGCGCCATCTCGAGCCCGCGGTTCATCGAGTCGCCGTAGCCGCTGTTGGCCTTGTCGATCATCTTGACGCGCGCATCGCGCTGCATATACTCGCGGATAATCGCCGGCGAGTTGTCGGTAGAGCCGTCGTTGATGCAGATAATCTCGATGTCCTTAAGCGTCTGCGCCACGGCGGAATCGAGGCACTCGCGCAGGTAGCGCTCAACGTTGTAGATGGGAATAAGCAGCGACAGAACAGGGCTGCCAGAGGAATTAGTAGACAAATGTGCTCCTTAGGAAATACCTATCGTTAATGGTATCAAAGGGCTGACGTGCCAACGGGCGTTTATATAATCTATGGAGCCCATAGAGGCAAACCGTTACGAAAGGAAGCCATGCATCCCAAAGCCGCACGCAACATATCCATCGAAGCGCTGCGCTTGGTAGCGGTCGCTGGGATTGCCATATTCCACACGTTTCAGTGGACCTTCCAAGCCGTCTGCACCAGCCTACCGGAATACGCGCCGCTCGCTGTCTTCCCTTACTCCGGCGCGCCCGGCTTTATCAACCTGCTGGGCTGCTGGGCCAACGAGGTCTTTTTTATGATCTCGGGATACTTCCTTATTACTTCGGCTGCTCGCGCCTGGAGCGACGGGGCTACGTGGACGTCGCAACTTCAGCGGACGACGCAGCGCCTTGGCAAAGTCATCTTGCCCACCGCGTTTTATTGCCTCGCGGCACTCGCATGGTCCACAGCCGTCTCCCCCATTCCCGATGTCTCCTTTCACACGCACTATTGGTACACGCTGGGGCTTGAGTTTATCTGGGTCTATGCCGCCACGGTCTTTATGGCGCCATGGTTTGGACTGGCTAAAAACCGACTCGGTAAGAAAAGCTGCACAGCAGCCGTCGTCGCCGTCGGCGTTCTCGTTTTCATTGCCAATGGTTATCTAGCGGCGCAGAGCTCGGTAAACAGCGGTGAGTTTTCTTGGCTCCAAAAGGTCATGAGCGCCATCACCTACGTCGTCGCCTTTTTGATGGGAGGGCTGCTCCGCGACTATACCGGGACGACAACTCCGCGCAAAGCGCGCACCGTCGCCAAACGATTGCTTGCAGCAGTTTTAATCATCGTGATCGCCCTAGAAGCCGCGCTCTCCGCAACCGGCAATCTGTCGGCAATGGGGATGCTTTCCTATAAGTCGACCTCATTCGTCTCGTTCGCCCTCGCTGCCACCTCGTTGTTCTTTGTGGCGACACGCGACAATAAATCGAGTAATCCTCGCGCCGCGAATGTCATCGTCACCCTATCGACCGCCACGCTCGGTTTCTATGTGATGCAGTCGCTCACCAGTAGCCTGTGGCGTCCAGTCTTCAATACGTTGCTCGCAAACATACTGGTCAGCCAAAACAGCCCGGCAGCTATATGTATCGTCACGGGTACCGTCATTAGCATCGTCTTTGCGCTGACGCTTCTCATCATCGATGCAGCTAGAAGCCTTATCGCCCGTAGTATCAAGCAGCGATCGACGCATCAACATTGAGTATCGCGGCCACCATGCCCATGGCAGGTTCCTGCGTTTTATTCAAACCTTGCCTACATGGCGCAGCGACCCTTTACAATAGGTGCCGTCCAACGGACGCATTCGATAGCTTCCGCGCAGCGCTCGCCCGCCGCGCGTGAAAGGATATATTCCCCATGACTTCTACCCTCCCCGCTCCCATCGACAAGCTCGCCATCGTCGTCGTCACGTACAAGCGTCAGGAACTCCTGGCCAACCTGTTCGACTCCATGACCGAGCTCACGGCAACGCCTTGGCGTATCGTGATCGTCGACAACGAGAATTCGCGCGAGACCGAAGCCATGTGCGCAGCATTTAACGAGCGCCTCGCCAACCTGTGGGGCATCGACGCCGATCAGCCCGACGCGCAGGGCGGCACCGACCGCGTCATCTACGCCCCGCAGCTCAAAAACGGTGGCGGCGCGGGCGGCTTCTCCGCCGGAACCAAGTGCGCCTACGATCTGGGCGCCCAGTGGTTTTGGGTGATGGACGACGACGTGCTCGTCATCCCGGAGGGCATCGAGCGCCTGGCCAAGTGGACCGACCGCTACGACGTCATCCAGGGTTCGCGCCTGGACTTTGACGGCGGCGCCTTCTTTTGGCAGTACCAGCTCATCCTTTCGCTTGGCATCCCCAACCCCATCGCTAAGTGGGACCTGGGCCCCGAGGGCTACCGCGCCATGAACCAGCTGTGCTTTGAGGGAGGCCTGTTCTCACGCCGTGTTGTCGACAAGATCGGCCTGCCCGACGCTCGTTTCTTTATCTACGGCGATGACGCCTGCTATGGCTATGTCGCCAGCCAACACTTCCCTGCCGCCGTGGTTGCCGACGTGGTGCTCAAGCGCGCCCGCGCCGTCTCTAACTGGGATATCGCCGGTAAGCGTCAGCTCAATTCCACCAGTGACACCAATCGCTACTACATCATGCGCAATCGCGGCTACTTGGCCCGCTACATGCAGATCTACGGTGATTACCACCCCATTTTGTTCCGTTTGGGCAATGTGGCGACCTTCTGCAAGGAGTTCATCCGCCTTGCCGCCGTCGACAAGTGCTTTAAGACCGGCATTCCGGCGCTGCGCCGTGGCATGAAGGATGCCCGCAAGATCGTACGCGACCCCAACTGGAAGCCCATGCCGCCCATGAAGGAAACCGAGTAAAGCCGGCCCTCCTATAACTTCTGACATGCGACGGCAACTCGTTGCCCATCAAAGCCAAACCCCCAGCGCATGCGGCCCACGGCAGGACGCGGCACGCGAATGTCGTCGAGACCGCTCCGTTCGATATCGAGCAATGCCTGCACTGACAGAAGCTCTAGGCCCAACGCATCGACATCGGGGTCGTACAGCATGCTGACCGAGATCAGCGGGCGGCTATCCAATATGCCAAGTGTATCCGCCGCATCAAAGGTATTGGCGGTCGGAAACACCTGGAAATCCACAAACTCCAAACCGTGCGCTCGTTTTGTAACGGGGTCGGCATATCCAGGCAACCCAAAACAAAGACCCTGCAGTGCCAAACGAAAAGCCAGCAGCAAATCCGACTCGTCTCCATCGACGCCCAAGTCATTAATAATTGCGTCCAAAGCTCGCCTAACTGCACGCTCGTCTCCGCGGCAAAGACCCTCTTGGAAATCATCGATAGTCTCGGCACTCTCGGCAGCGCACTCGAACCATTCGATAATCACATGACGCATCGCATACCGGAGCTCGTTATTGGGAAGGCGCAGGGCGCGGGGCAGACTGCCGTCCGTCTGGCGATCGGTCGCATCTGTCGTCAGGAGTCCACTCAAATACAAATCGGTCCAAATACCTTCCGCTGTCCCGGCATCAGGCTTCACGGCGTCTATGCACAGCGGCGCCTCAACACAGCCATACGGATTAAGCAAATCAAACATTGCCGCAAGCCATCTTAAATCCCAGGTGCCCACAGTCTCGTTCAGACAATCGGCATAGCAACATACATCAAAGCGCGTTGGCGGCAGGCAGCCCCGAGCCAAGAACTCAACCACACGCGCCGGGTTCGAACAATAGAACCCGCCAAACCGGTAGCCTTCGAACCATTCGCGCGCGCAAGCCAGTCTGTCGCTCTGACCAGTGTAATCTAGCAGCGCCCTGTTTTCGGCATCCGAAAAACCAAAGCGGCGATCGCACCAGCTCGACAAGGGCGAAGCCAAACAATACGGGCAGTTGCGATGCGCAAGTGCCGCCCGTGCGGGGCCGGGTCGCTCCCCCATCAAGCAAACCAGCCGCAAAGAATCGGTAGAGGAGACAATGACGTCAAAGAGCAGGCGGTCAAGCAACTCGACAAAGCACGAGCCATAGGCGCCCTTCGTCTGCATATGATTCGAGAATGCCGCGTCATACCCATCAACCAGCAGCACAACCTGTTCATCACATGCCATACGGAGGAGCTCGATTAACACGCCAAGCGCCGAATCGATTTCATCAGAACCGGCAACACCGCGCGCTACGCGCTCGATATGGCGCACGTCGCCGCGCGCTAAATCGGGAACTTCCAGCAGCGGCAACAGACGAGCGCACTCACGAGCGACGGCATCGCGCATGGCGGCCTCGGCATCGGCGCCTCGATAGGAGGAAGTAGAAAAATCCAAAGCAATGATCGGGTAGCGTGTATACTCATCACGATAGATGCCATCTTCTGCGTCCCATATTTGGCTACCGATGAACAGATTCACGCTCGACGAGCCGGGCACAGGACGCTCCAGATAACATTTGAGCATGGAGAGGTTCATACTCTTGCCAAAACCATGAGGCCGACAACAGAGCGCCACAGTCGATTCGCAATCTAAGATATCGGCAATAAACATGGTCTTATCAACTAAAACACAATGATCGGCGGCGTCGGCAAAATCATGAATATCAATCGGCAGAACGGCATTTCCGCCGGGATTGAGCAACTTCACGTCAAAGGTGTTATCAATATCATACATTGCCTGTTCAGACACCGTTTTATCTCCCCTTTTAGAATAACGATGCCATTTTAGCGACCATCTTGATAACAATTTTATTGTTCAACAAATGATTCGGGTAACGGTAGAAATGACTCCATAAGGGGGGGCATAACAAAACGATTCGCAACAAATAGGGGTCCGGTGCTATCGCATCGGGCCCCTATTTCAATCCCTAAGGCAAAACACTCGCTGAGAGCCTACTTTTGGGCGTCTTTCTCCGCAGCGTCTTTGTTTTGCTGGTCAAGTTTATGCTTACCGCTCACAATAGACGTAGCGCCCAATGTGGCCAAGCTCGCGCTGGCAAGGCTCGCCATCAAAATCAAGTCACCCGTCTTGGGCATGCTGCCCTTAGAGGACTCAGTCGTCGTGGCTGAAGCAGTCACAACCTTGGTCTTACCCTGGTTCTGGTCGGCGGCATCATCAACCAGGCCCTTGGACCCATTGTCGTCCGTGTGCTTGCCATCCTTATCAAGGCGGGGATCCTTCGATTCCGCACCGTCTGATTCCGTGCCCTTGTCGGAATCAGACCCCTTAGAACCCTCGTCCTTCGAATCGCCCTTAGCATCCTCGGTCTTTTCCGTAGCGCCCTGGTCGGAGCCATCCTTCTTGGAAGACGAGCTGCTGTTGATGTCAACCATCAGCGAGGAGCCAAACATGGAGCCAAGTTGTTCGCTCGCAGAGGGTTTGCCATTCGTCGACGAGTCGCTCGAACCGGCAGTCGATCCACCGGCGGAAGAACCAGACCCTGCCGCAGCATCTGCGGAATTCGAAGGCGAGGCAGACCCCGCGCTGCCGGCCGATGCGACATCGCCATTTCCATCGCTTGCTCCGGCATCGTTCGAAGGAGCATCGACGGTATCCTCGTCAGCACCATTGGTATCGGCACTAGGCCCAGAGGGAGCAACGGGAGCGGCGGGCGCCTGGCTAGGCGCTGGAGTCACGGGCTTGGGCTCAGGCTCGGGTTCAGGCTCGGGCTCAGGTTCAGGCTCGACCGGCGGCGTCGCCGCGGCCTCGTCCTCGGTAATATAGACCAGGCAATCCTTAAGCTCGTTCTTGTAACGGTTCTTCCAGCCCTCGTGATATTGCGGCTGGCTCGAGTACTTACGGGCAACGTTATTGACCACGCTGCTGGAAAGCGCCGTCACAAATTCACGGTCGGTCATATCGTTTGTAAGATTTGCCCAGCGGAAAAAGTCCTGGCAGCCATAGGTGCCGCACATGTTGGTGATGCTCCACACCATACCCTTGACGCAATCGGCGCGGCCAGAGATATCAATACCAAGCGCGCTCTTGAGCCAGGCCTCGGTCACCGCGTAATAGGAGTTGTATGCATATGAATCTTGCAGCGCCGAGAACTCAGCCGGATCGGCGTTATAGGCGCCCTGGAAGGCCTCCTGTGCAATGCGGCCCAGCTCCGTCAGCTGACCGTTCGAATACATGGGGTTGCTTGCGTTGGAGATATCGCCCCCGCGGTCAATTGCAGACTTAAGCATGCCGTACTTGGCAGGATTGTAGTTATAGACCTGCTTCATAAACGGGATGAGCGACCAGCGTCGATCGAACTGGTAGTAACCGAGCGCGTTGTAACCATCGCCGTACGAAAAGCCCTGGTTATAGTTGCCGTGGCTCTCATACTTGGTAAAGTACTTCATCTCGCTGGTCACATTGACAAACGAGACGCCTTGGACCGACCTCAGCACGCCCGAGAAAGACTGCTGGGTATAAAGACCCTTATCGATATCGGTGGCATCCGAGGCAACGCCCGGCGTGGGCTCATCCGCAGCAGCGGGCGCGGGCGCGGCAACGGCGCCAAACGAAAGAGCCAGCGTCAATCCGGCAACAATCGCAGAATGCTTGGGCTGCATAAGATCCTCCTTGCATTGGTGTAGTTAAAGTGCAGTTTGCAAAGATAGATTTAAGTATCGCAGCAAGACCGATGTCGTACAACAACAACTCGACAAACGATAACGCCCTCCGCGAAATCTTAAGGAATTGTGCTCGAGTTACAGCTTGATATCGAAGTTAATCTCGGGCACGGCCGCCAAGTCGGCCAACGTCACGCCGTCGACGTACTTTTCAATCACGTCGTCCAGACCGCGCCAGAACTTCACAGTAGAGCACAGATCGCTGCGAGTGCAGTTGTTATCGATGCCATCGCATGCGACGGGCGCCGTGCTGCCCTCGACAGCACGCAGTATATCGCCGGCTCGCACCTCGGCCGGGTCCACGGCCATCATGTAGCCGCCGCCCTTGCCGCGCACACTCTTGAGCAGGCCCGCCTTCATAAGCGGACGGACCAGCTGCTCCAAATACTTTTGCGAAATATGCTCGCGGTCGGCAATCTCGCGCAGGGCGATTTTGCCCTCGGCGTCACCGAGCGCCGCGATATAAATCATCAAACGGAGGGCATAGCGGCCCTTAGAAGAAATGAGCATACCTACCCTCCCGGTGCGCTTGAGAAAAAATCATCAGCAGAGTTTGCCCCCGATGCCAAGCGTGTGGGACAGACGATCCCGACTATTATGTCCCACATCTGAAAAGTCGAGTGGATTAGTCGGGTTTTCCCTTGACTAACGCCGAACCCATAGTAACTTTATTCCGAGAAGATTCCTAGGGTTTAGTACACCTATGAGTACACCATAAACAGAGAGGGACAGCATGAGCGCAAATCCGCTGCTTTCCATCGAAGGTCTGACCGCCTCCGTGGACGAGAAGACCA
This sequence comes from Collinsella sp. LCP19S3_F2, assembly GCF_052121015.1. Lineage (NCBI taxonomy): Bacteria > Bacillati > Actinomycetota > Coriobacteriia > Coriobacteriales > Coriobacteriaceae > Collinsella > Collinsella sp. LCP19S3_F2. The sequence goes on along the minus strand of NZ_JBQKFA010000003.1, from coordinate 264,070 downwards.
TCCTCCACAACGTCAACCTCAACGTCGCCGCCGGCGAGACCCATGTGCTGATGGGGCCCAACGGCGCCGGCAAGTCCACCCTCGGCCACCTGGTCATGGGCGATCCCGTCTACACCGTGCAGAACGGCCGCATCGTCTTTGACGGCCAGGACATCACCGAGCTCACCGCTGACAAGCGTTCGCGCGCCGGCCTGTTCCTGAGCTTCCAGGCTCCGGTCGAGATCCCGGGCGTGCCGCTGTCGAGCTTTTTGCGCGCCAGCATCGCCGGCCGCCCCGGCCTGGAGATGAAGGGCAAGGAATTCCGCCGTCGCGTCAAGGAGCTCGCGGCCGAGCTCAACATGGACACCGCCTACCTCAACCGTGAGCTGGGCGTAGGCTTCTCGGGCGGCGAGAAAAAGAAGGTCGAGATGCTCCAGCTTCTGCTGCTGCAGCCCAAACTCGCCATCCTGGACGAGACCGACTCCGGCCTGGACGTCGACGCCCTGTCCACCGTCAGCCACGGCATGGACGCCTACCGCAAGAGCTGCAACGGTTCCATGCTCATCATCACGCACAACACGCGCATCCTGGAGCACCTGGATGTCGACCGCGTCCACGTTATGGTCAAGGGCCACATCGTGCGCGAGGACGACGCCTCGCTGATCCCCTGGATCGACAAGAACGGCTTTGAGGCCTTCGAGCGCGAGGCCGCCGAGCAGCGCGCCCAGGCCGAGGCAGCCGCTGCCGAGCAGCAGGCGTAAAGGGGCGACGCAATGACCAAGAACCGCACCGAGGTCGCGGACATCGACCGCAGCCTCTACGACTTCACCTATGGCGAGGAGGGATTCGAGCGCCTCGACGCCGGCATCACGCCCGACATCGTGCGCGAGATCAGCGCCAAGAAGGACGAGCCGCAGTGGATGCTCGACCTGCGCCTCAAGTCCCTCGAGATCTTCAACCGTTTTCCCGACCCAACGTGGGGCCCCTCCATCGAGGGCCTGGACATGGACAACATCGTCACCTACGTCAAGCCCAACACCGACCAAAAGCACGACTGGGAGTCGGTGCCCGACGACATCAAGAACACCTTTGAGCGCCTGGGTATCCCCGAGGCCGAGCGCAGCTACCTGGCAGGCGTCGGCGCGCAGTACGACTCCGAGCTCGTCTACCACAACATGCAGGACACCGCGTCCAAGATGGGCATCGTCTACTCCGGCATCGAGGAGGCTCTGCACGACCCGCAGTGGGAGCCGCTCATCCACGAGAAGTTTATGACGCTCATCCCGCCCACCGACCACAAGTTTGCGGCCCTGCACGGCGCCGTATGGTCGGGCGGCTCGTTTGTCTACGTGCCCAAGGGCACCAAGCTCGATTTTCCGCTGCAGAGCTACTTCCGGCTCAACGCCAAGGGCGCCGGCCAGTTTGAGCACACGCTCATCATCGTCGAGGACGACGCCGACCTGCACTTCATTGAAGGTTGCTCCGCACCCAAGTACAACGTGGCAAACCTCCACGCCGGCGCTGTCGAGCTCTTTGTGGGCAAGCGTGCGCACCTGCGCTACTCGACCATCGAGAACTGGTCCAAGAACATGTACAACCTCAACACCAAGCGTGCGCGCGTGGACGAGGACGGCGACATCGAGTGGATCAGCGGCTCCTTCGGCAGCCATGTGGGCTACCTCTACCCCATGAGCGTGCTCAACGGCCGCCGCGCCCGCTCGAGCTTTACCGGCATCACCTTTGCCGGCGCCGGCCAGAACCTCGATACCGGCTGCAAAGTCGTGCTCAACGCGCCCGATACCTCGGCAACCGTCGAGACCAAGGGCATCTCCAAGAGCGGTGGTATCCAGACCTTCCGCAGCTCTATCGTGGCCACGCCCAAGGCCGAGGGTTCCAAGGCAACCGTGAGCTGTCAGTCGCTCATGCTCGACGACCAAAGCCGCTCCGATACCATCCCCGCCATGGACATCCGCGCCAAAAACGTCGACATCGGCCACGAGGCCACCATCGGCCGCATCGGCGACGACAAGGTGTTCTACCTGATGAGCCGCGGCATCTCGGAGGAAGAGGCCCGCACCATGATTGTCAACGGCTTTGCCAACCCGGTCTCCAAGGAGCTGCCGCTTGAGTACGCCGTCGAGATGAACAACCTGATCAAGCTCGAGATGGAAGGAGCGATCGGATAATGAAACAGACCACGAACACGCCGAACGCATTTACGTCATCCGAGCTTCTGCAGTGCGACGTATCGGGAGCGACGAGCCCGACGACGCGTACTAAAGGTACGCGAGGAGGGTCGGAGCCCCGAGACGGCGTGCTGCAGGAGATCGGGGGCGTCAACGCGATGCCGGCCGCCACATGGGGCTGGCTCAAGATGAACCAAACCAAGCTCGAGCTTTCGGACGAACTTGCTGCCGCTCCCGCCGAGGCCGTTGAGGTCGAGGGCCTGGACGAGCAGATCCATGGTGCGGCCGACGCCTTCGATACCGCCATGGAGGCCATGGCCGAGCGCTTCCCCGAGCGCCGTGCCTCAGCCCCCGGCGACGCCGCCGACCGCGCCCGCATCACGCCCGAGACCGAGCTCGACGTGCCCGCCACCTCTGTCTACCAGGCCGGTGCCATCAAGCTCGAGGAGGAGCTCTCCCCCGCCGAGGCCTTCGAGACTGGCATGGGTGAGGCCGCCTACACCTACCTGGCCGGCCACGCCACCAAGCGCATCGTCATCGATGTGCCCGCCTACGGCCGTGCCACGGTTACCGTGCGCGTGAGCGGCGTCGATGCCGCCGCTGCCATCGCCGCCATCGATGTCGTTGCCCGTCCGCAGGCAACGCTCGACCTGCAGATCGCCCTGGACTCCCCCGTTACCGGCGAGGGCGTCGTGGGCTCCGTGCTGCGCGTGTGTGCTCACGAGTACGCCACCGTCAACGTGACCTGCACGCAGACGCTCGACGACAGCTGGATCGCGCTCGACGACACCGGCCTGTTCCTGGACGAAGGCGCACGCGTCAACGTGCAGCACACCGTACTGGGTGCTGGCGCCAGCGCCACCGGCCTTGCCGGCGACCTGCTGGGCGATACCGCCAAGGTGACCATCGATACCGATTACCTGGGTGCCCGCGAACAGGTGCGCGACTTTAACTACGAGCTTCGCCACCGCGGCCGCAAGACCGAGTGCGAGATCGATGCCAACGGCGTGCTGACCGGCACATCCAAGAAGGTCTACCGCGGCACCATCGACCTCGTGCACGGCTGCAAGGGTGCCGTCGGCACCGAGCGCGAGACGGTGCTCTTGGCCAACAAGGGCGTCGACAACAAGACCGTTCCCGTCATCCTCTGCGACGAGGACGACGTCGCCGGCAACCACGGCGCCACCATCGGCCACGTCCGCGACGAGCAGCTGTTCTACCTCGCCTGCCGCGGCCTTGACCAAAACGACGCCGAGGACCTGTTCATCCGTGCCAAGCTGGAGGACGCCGCACTTTCCGCCGCCGACGAGCGCATCCGCGCCGCCGTCGTCCGCTTGGGCAACAACCTGATCGATAACTTTGAGGAGGAGCTCGCATGATCGACACCGAGCACGTTAAATGCGATACCTGTACTGCCCCCGAGCCCATGGAATTCGACGCCAGCGACGAGGCCTCGCGCGGCTGGCCTACCGTCGACATCGAGACCAACCCCTACAAGGCGCAGTTCCCGCTGTTCCAACAGCACCCCGAGATCGCCTTCCTCGATAGTGCCGCCACCGCGCAGCGCCCCGCCTGTGTGCTCGACGCCGAGCGTGACTTCTACCAGCGCATGAACGCCAACCCCCTGCGCGGCCTGTACTCGCTGTCCGTCGAGGCCACCGAGGCCATCGCGAAGGTGCGTCAGCAGATCGCCGACCTCATCGGCGCCTCCCAGGCTAATGAGATCGTCTTCACCCGCAACACGAGCGAGTCGCTCAACCTGGTCGCCAAGAGCTTTGCGCCCACGGTGCTGGAGCCCGGCGACGAGGTCGTCATCACCATCATGGAGCACCACTCCAACCTAATCCCGTGGCAGCAGGTCTGCCGCGAGACCGGCGCCAAGCTCGTCTACCTCTACCCCACCAAGACCGGTCAGCTCACGACCGAGGAAGTGCTTGCCAAGGTGGGCCCCAAGACCAAGATCTTGGCCGTGGGTCAGATCTCTAACGTGCTGGGCGTCGAGAACCCGGTCAAGAATCTCGGCAAGCTCGTGCACAAGTACGGCGGCTATCTGGTCGTCGACGGCGCGCAGTCGCTGCCGCACATGCCGGTCGATGTGGCCGATCTGGGAGCCGACTTCTTTGCCTTTAGCGCGCACAAGGCCATGGGCCCCATGGGCATCGGCGTGCTGTGGGGCAAGATGGATCTGCTCAACGCCATGCCGCCCATGCTTACCGGTGGCGAGATGATCGATTCGGTCACCGAGCAGGACGCCGCCTGGGCGCCCGTCCCCGAGAAGTTCGAGGCCGGTACGCAAGACGCCGCCGGCATCTTCGCCACGGGCGCGGCGCTTGATTACCTGGTCAATACGGTGGGCTACGAAAACATCCAGGCCCGCGAGCAGGCGCTTGTCCACTACCTGATGGGCGAGCTCATGCAGCTCGACTTTGTCCAGATCATCGGCTCCATCTATTGGGACAACCACCACGGGGTCGTGAGCTTTAACGTCAAGGGCATCCACCCTCACGACGTCGCGAGCATCATGGACATGGACGGCGTCTGCATCCGTGCCGGTCACCACTGCGCGCAGCCGCTGCTCACCTGGCTGGGGGTCGAAAACCTTGCCTGCTGCCGCGCCAGCGTGGCCTTCTACAACGACAAGGCCGATATCGATAAGTTCATCGCCGGCCTGTATCACGTTTGGAGCACGTTCAATGGGTAATCTGTACACCTCCACCACGTTTATGGAGCACAACTCCCACCCCGACTACAAGTACGAGATGGATGCCCCCACGCACGAACACGACGGTATCAACCCCAGCTGCGGCGATGAGCTCACCCTGCAGCTGCGTGTCGAGAACGATGTGATCGAGGAGGCCTCGTTTACCGGGCACGGCTGCGCCATCAGCCAGGCCAGCGCCGACATCATGGCCGACCTCATCACGGGCGAAACGGTCGAGGAGGCTCGTCGTCTGGCAGGGCTTTTCCTCGCCATGATCCGCGGCGAGGAGCTCTCCGAGGAAGACTTGGAAGACTTGGACGAGGCCGCCCAGCTCCAGGACATCTCACACATGCCCGCCCGCGTCAAATGCGCCGAGCTCGCCTGGCGCACCCTCGACGGCATGCTCGAGGGTCAGGCTAACCAGTAACGGATGCCCCGAATCCAAGGTTTTTGATTGCCGAGCCGCCCGATACGGGCGGCTCGGCTTTTTCATAACGAGCGCACGCGCAGCCACGCTTCCGGCGCCCAATCTTCATTTATCGCACGGCCAACCGCAAGCACAAGCGTTATTCACAGTACCAAAGGCTTGCCACAGGGCCACGGGGCACGCCGAGCAAAGCGCCAGGCACCGTCCTACTAGGCTCCGGCTCGCCTCCTGCCTGCCGCAGACGGGTCCCATAGGGTGCGGCGTGCATTTTTGCGAGTATTCAGCACGCCAAGCTATGTGCATACAAATCACGAGCATAAATTAGCGCCTTCGGGCGCGTGTATATTGCGTTTTAGAACAGGCATTACGGTCTACGGGGACGCAAACGCGTGCTTCGGGGCGTAATGGCAGACAAATAATTGTCTCGGGGCCCGCAAGTTGCAAGGTTATAGTAGTTCCGACAGCACTACGATGCTGAAAACTCCGCTTTTTGCACGGCGTGGACGGGGGTAGGCACGGGCAAAACCGGACTGAGCTATTGTTTTATGCAAGACGGCAATCATTCTATGCATATTTAGAAGTGTAGTTAACGTCCAAGCATTTAGAATGATGGTCCCAGTGGGCAGACAGCCCTATCCCAGGCTGTCATCAGTCCGCACCGCCGTTCGAGCACGGGCGCGCACAATACGAGAAGCGGTACTTTTGCTTATCCCCGTATACCGCTCAATCTGGCGCACCGTAAAACCAGCATCGTGCAAGCCAAGAATAACGATATTGCGCTGCGCCGGCGGCGCCGCTTTAACCCCCTGGAGCGCAACCCCGAATCCCTTAGCCAACTCGTCGGCAAAGGCGTGCCGCCCCAACTCCATCTCTACCAAATCGCGCATCGCCGGATCGCCGCCGTCGGGCGTCGAAAGCGAATAGGCAATAAAGGCCTTAGCCGAACCAAAAAGCTCAAGCACGCAAGAAGGATCGGAAAATCCCCTCGTAGCATCTGCCTCGTCACCGTCGTAAACGCGCAGATGCTCCGCAAAGCTGCTCCAGGGATAACGCTCAATTAGGTTGATGCCCGCATCCTGCGGATCGGCGTGAACGGAGCGAACAGCCTCCATCACCTGTCGGTCGGTATCGAGCGAACAGCGCTCAAAACGTTCCCGGAACAGGCAGCCCGATCGCCCGGTACGCTTATTGAACCGACGAGCATACGTCAACAGCAGGCGCTGCATGGCTGCACTCATGTTGTCCTCATAATCCAGAAGTACCAAATCCACATGGTCGCCCATGAGGCACCACGCCACAATCGTTACCTGGGCATCGCGGCAGCAGTCGCGCATCAGCTCCAAAAACTCCCACCGGTCCTCGTCGCTCTCAAAGATCAGCTGACTGCCCATACCGCGGGCACAGACATGGTAAAAACCGGTGATCGTTTTCCAAACACGCTGCATGGCGCTCCCTTCGCCGGGACCTGCTTACCGTCCAATACATCACGATTGAAACGTGCCATCAAAAACATTCACGCAAAATGGCACCCGTCGACGGTAAAAGGCGGCAAACCGACGGCGAATGGCATCATAACCACAGGCTAGACACCGCAACAGGGGCAAGAACTAACCAATAACTTGACCAGAACTGACCCCCTATAACGTAACGCATAACCGCAACCAGGGTTGTTAAATCGTTTCAATTGAAAGTTCCGCGCTTCTCGTTACGAAAACTGCGCCGTTCGCCGAATATTCCGTGCATTTCGCGGTATTATAGGGGCTGCATGTCATGTCCCTTTCGAAGGGTCGCCCGGCAATCACCAGCCACGACCTCCAGACGGGACGCCAACACGATAGAGAGGAGAGGCATGCAGTACTCACAGGAAGTGGAGAACATGTGCCCCGTTGCCAAGGGTGCATACCACGGCCCCGCACCCATCCCCGAGGAGGGCAAGTGGGTCCAGGCTAAGGAGATTTCCGACATCTCCGGTCTTACGCACGGTGTGGGTTGGTGCGCACCTCAGCAGGGCGCCTGCAAGCTCACGCTGAACGTCAAGGACGGCATCATCGAGGAGGCCCTCGTTGAGACCATCGGCTGCTCGGGCATGACCCACTCTGCTGCCATGGCTTCCGAGATCCTTCCCGGCAAGACCATCCTCGAGGCCCTCAACACCGACCTCGTCTGCGACGCCATCAACGTTGCTATGCGCGAGATCTTCCTGCAGATCGTTTACGGCCGCAGCCAGACCGCGTTCTCCGAGGGCGGCCTGCCCGTGGGCGCCTCCCTCGACGACCTCGGCAAGGGCCTTCGCTCTCAGGTCGGCACCATGTTCGGCACCAAGGCCAAGGGCGCTCGTTACCTCGAGCTCGCTCAGGGCTACGTCACCCGCATGGCTCTCAACGACAAGAACGAGATCATCGCGTTCGAGTTCCTGAACCTCGGCAAGTTCACCGACGCCGTCAAGGCCGGCAAGACCCCCGAGGAGGCCATCGCTGGCGCCATGGGCCACTATGGTCAGTGGGAGAACGCTGCCAAGTACATCGACCCGCGCACCGACGAGGAGACTCACTCCGTCGCCAGCGTGTTCCCGGTTCACGAGTAGAAAGGGAGGGAAATAACTATGACTGTTACGTTCGAAGGTTACGAGCGCCGCGCTGACAAGATCAACAAGTGCCTCGCCGACAACGGCATCGCCTCCCTCGAGGAAGCTCTGCAGATCTGCACCGACAAGGGCTTCAACCCGCGTGAGATCGTCAACAACACCCAGTCCATCGCCTTCCAGAACGCCGAGTGGGCCTACACCCTCGGCTGCGCTCTCGCTGTCAAGCGTGGCGCCAAGAACGCTTCTGAGGCTGCCGCCATCATCGGCGAGGGCATCCAGGCCTTCACCGTTCCCGGCTCCGTCGCCGAGGACCGCAAGGTCGGTCTGGGCCACGGCAACCTGGGCGCTATGCTGCTCTCCGACGACACCGAGTGCTTCGCCTTCCTGGCCGGCCACGAGTCCTTCGCTGCCGCTGAGGGCGCTATCGGCCTGGCTCTGAACGCCAACAAGGCTCGTAAGAAGCCGCTGCGCGTTATCCTCAACGGTCTGGGCAAGGACGCCGCCCAGATCATCGCCCGCATCAACGGCTTCACCTACGTGAAGACCCAGTTCGACTACTACACGGGCGAGCTCAAGGTCGTCGAGACCATCCCCTACTCCGATGGTCCCCGTGCTGCCGTTAACTGCTACGGCTCCGACGACGTCCGCGAGGGCGTTGCCATCATGTGGCACGAGAACGTCGACATCTCGATCACCGGTAACTCCACCAACCCCACGCGCTTCCAGCACCCCGTCGCTGGCACCTACAAGAAGGAGCGCATCGAGGCTGGCAAGAAGTACTTCTCCGTCGCCTCTGGTGGCGGCACTGGCCGTACCCTGCACCCGGACAACATGGGCGCCGGCCCTGCCTCTTACGGCATGACCGACACCATGGGCCGTATGCACTCCGACGCCCAGTTCGCCGGTTCTTCCTCCGTGCCTGCGCACGTCGACATGATGGGTCTCATCGGCATGGGCAACAACCCCATGGTCGGTGCCACCGTCGCCTGCGCTGTCGCCGTCGAGGAGGCCCTCAAGGCCTAATCGCGCCCGCGCGATGCTCATATAGTTGAGCCTTGGAGCCGCTATCCACCCGGGTAGCGGCTCTTTTTTATTCCAAAACAGCCAATCGCTTTGGATTGCTCCACGAAAACGGCCCATCTACTACGTTTAACCCGCGCAGCTCGACCATAGCCGGGTTTTTGAAAATCAATAAGCCGTCTACCTGCGGTTTTAATTTTGTAATTCTCGGTATGATTGGGGGTGACCGCCCAGACGTAGTAGATAGGCCCATTTCGTGGCGAGCGGATCGACCCGAGGCGCAGGACAGCTCGTAAAGCCCCCGTCTCAAATTGACTACTCCAAAATAAATGTCCGATATATCAGTTGCAGCGAAATACGAGATGCCCGGAGACGAAGCCAGCGAATGCGTACGACGCCCGCCTGCCATATTCGCCCTTTACCGAATAGCGCGGCCTTTGCATCGCATTAGTCGATCACCCATGCGACAATGCGCCGGACGAGAAAGGAATCCCATGGAATCGACTGATGTACTGGTAATAGGATCTGGCATTGCGGGCCTTTGTGCCGCCATAGAAGCGGCACGCGCGGGCGCGACCGTTGCCGTCGCAAGCGCCGGCAAAACTATGAGCGGATCGAGCTTCTTCCCGGGCACCTGGGGCCTTGGCCTTATTGGCCCCATCGACGAAGACGACGAACAGGACCTCATCGACACCGTCCAGACCGTGGGCGGCGGCGTCGCCGACCCTACGCTCGTCCAGACGTTCGTCCACGGTATTCCCCAGGCCATCCAATGGCTCGAGCAGGATCTAGGTGTTGAGCTCCAGCGTCCGCAAAGCGCTGAGAGCGCTCAGCAAAAGCAGTTTATCCCCTGCTTTGACCATAAGACGCGCAATTGGCGCGGCCTCACTCGCAAGCCCCTTGAGGACGCGTGTACGGCCCAGATCAAGTCTCTCGGCATTCGCCTACTCCCCCGCCACGAGCTTATCGACCTTGTTGAGGACACGACCGGAAAGATTATCGGCGCCGTACTCTACGACCGCACAAACGAGCATCTCGTGCCTATGGCAGCCAAGGCCACCATCATCGCTGCGGGCGGCACGGGTGGCCTGTTCGAGCGAAGCCTCACTTCCGCCGACGTGCTCAGCTCCTCGCAGGCCATCGCGCTGGCACACGGCGCAACGCTCACTAATATAGAGTTCATGCAGATGATGCCGGGCTTCATCGAGCCCAAGCGCAACCTTGTCTTTAACGAGAAGACCTGGCGCTACGTACATGTAGACCAGCCGGTCGATATTGCCGACGAAAAGCTGGACGATCTACTTGAGCAACGCTCCGGATATGGTCCCTTCACCTCGCGCTTGGCCTCCCGCGCCATCGATCTTGCCATCGATCAAGCGGGTACCGAAGGTCTGGCGCTCCACTACGACTTCCCCCGCGAGGACGTCCCCGAGTTTGTGCAGACCTTTGCCACCTGGCTACAAGACGAGCACGGCATCGCGCCGACCGACGAGATGCGTGTGGCGATGTATGCCCACGCCGCCAATGGCGGCATCAAAATCGACAAGACCGCATACACGGGCGTTGAGGGCCTCTATGCCTGCGGCGAGGCGACAGGCGGCATGCACGGGGCCGATCGCATTGGTGGCCTGTCAAGCGCCAACGGCATCGTGTTTGGGCGCATCGCGGGCGCCTCGGCAGCCCAAGCAGCACAGAATGCACCTGAGGTGGCCTCAAAGGCGGATGTCGCCCTCCCCCAGCATGGCATTGCCACAACAGACGCCAATCGCCTAACCCGTAGCCTCAAGCACACGATGAGTACCTATTGCATGATCAACCGCACCGAAGCAGGCCTCTCCAAGGCGCTGCAAGAGCTTGAAAGCCTGCAAGACGAGGCCACCATGCTGAGCAAGCCATATGTCAATGACAGCGAAATCGCGGCTTACGCCCGCCTGCAATCGCAGATTCAGCTGGCAGCGGAAATGGTCAAAGCCATGCGCAAACGGACCGAAAGCCTCGGATCGCACTATCGAGCGGACTGATTCGATTCCCACCTTGAGCTTGATCACAATTACTCAACATGTATCGAGCCCCGTAAGCATGATTCCCCTAAGGAGAACACGCTTACGGGGCTTTAGCCGTGTTTTCCCTAAGGGAATCACAATGGAGATTTCTCAGCTCCGCGCCCTTTCGGGTTCGACCCATGTATGGTCAACAAAAAAGCGACCAGCCTAAGCCAGTCGCTTTAACATGCTTTGGTGGGCCGTCAGGGGGTCAGCCTGCTGCGCAGGCGGCCGCTGCGGCGCTTCGCGCCTTGCGCGCTGCGCTGGTAAATGCTCACGCATTTCCTCAGCTCCGCGCCCTTTCGGGTTCGACCCCATGCGAGGTCAACAAAAAAGCGACCAGCCTAAGCCAGTCGCTTTAACATGCTTTGGTGGGCCGTCAGGGGGTCGAACCCTGGACCTTGGGATTAAGAGTCCCCTGCTCTACCAACTGAGCTAACGACCCAAAGCTAAAGTCCGTAGTAGCGGACTTTAGAGGAGATATCGTGTGGTGGGCCGTCAGGGGGTCGAACCCTGGACCTTGGGATTAAGAGTCCCCTGCTCTACCAACTGAGCTAACGACCCGATATCAACACGAAGCAAGAACTGGGGTGGGTAAAGGGACTCGAACCCTCGACCTACGGGACCACAACCCGTCGCTCTAGCCAACTGAGCTACACCCACCGTGTCCTGTGCGCTTCGCGCTCGACTATTATTGCAAGGAACGCCACGCGACGCAAGCCCCAATTTTCAAGAATTTTGAAAAGAGTTTTTCGGATCCATTTCGAGCAAATCCCACCGGTTCCATAGGAGTAAACTTGCCCCACCCCGATGTTCGAAAGGACAAGCATGAAAGAACTCTCCAATCGCACGGCAACGTTTACCGATTCGGTCATCCGCCGCATGACGCGCATCTCCGATATGTACGGCGCCGTCAACCTCTCGCAGGGCTTCCCCGACTTTGATCCCCCAGCGCAGCTGCTCAAGAGCCTGGGCACCATCGCCACCGATCCCAAACCGCTCTACCACCAGTACTCCATCACCTGGGGCTCCCAGGCCATGCGCGAGGCGCTTGCCGCCAAACAGGAGCACTTTATGGGCATACCGATCGACCCCAACCAGAACATCGTGGTCACTTGCGGCTCCACCGAGGCCATGATGGCTGCCATGATGACGGTCACCAACCCCGGCGACAAGGTCGTCATCTTCTCGCCGTTCTACGAGAACTACGGCGCCGACACGATCCTTTCGGGTGCCGAGCCCATCTACGTGCCGCTCAACCCGCCCACATTCGACTTTGACCGCGAGACACTCGAGGCGGCCTTCCGCGACAACGACCCCAAGGCCATCGTCCTGTGCAACCCTTCCAATCCCTGCGGTAAGGTCTTTACACGCGAAGAGCTCACCTTTATCGCCGATCTCTGCAAAAAGTACGACGCCTACTGCATCACCGACGAGGTGTACGAGCACATCGTCTACGCGCCCCACGAGCACGTCTATATGGCCACGCTGCCCGGCATGTTCGAGCGCACCATCAGCTGCAGTTCGCTGTCCAAGACGTACTCCATCACCGGCTGGCGTCTGGGCTACACCATCGCCCCGGCCCAGATTACCGAGCGCATCAAGAAGGTCCACGACTTCCTCACTGTGGGTGCCGCCGCCCCCCTGCAGGAAGCCGTCGTCACCGCTCTCAACTTCGACGACAGCTATTACCAGGAGGTCCTCGATCTCTACACAGCCAAGCGCGATCTGTTCTGTCAGGGGCTCGATAGCATTGGTCTTGAGCATAACGTGCCGCAGGGCGCCTACTACGTCATGATGGACATCTCTGAGTTTGGCTATGACAGCGACCTCGACTTCTGCGAGGACCTCGCGTCTAAGGTGGGCGTGGGCGCTGTGCCCGGCTCGAGCTTCTTCCGTGAGCCCGTCAACCATCTGATTCGCCTCCACTTTGCCAAGCGAGACGAGACGATTAACGCGGCGCTGGAGAACCTCAAGTCGCTACGCGATAAAATCAATCCGCGCGGGTAAGGACGGCCCGGCAACTAAAGCACCCAAAGAAGCCCCGCACCGCACGCGCGTTGTGGGGCTTCTTTTTATAGCGCTTTCTTAATTTGTTTAAAGCGCTATACTTTAGTCACGGAACAACTCGTCCCAGGGGGGGGGAATACTATGGCAGAGCAGCAGCTTATCGGAGCGCTCGAGGCCGGCGGCACCAAGATGGTCTGCGCCACGGGCTATGCAGACGGTACGGTTCTGGAGCGTGAGCAGATCGCAACCACGACCCCGCAGGAGACCGTTGAGACCGTCAACGCATGGTTTGCAAACAAGGGCATCGCCGCGCTGGGCATCGGCGCCTTTGGCCCCACTGCAGTCAACCCTGCCTCGCCCCAATACGGCAAGATCTTGGAGACGCCCAAGACGGCATGGCGCTACTTTGACCTGCTGGGCACCATCCAAAACGAGCTCAATATTCCCTGTGGCTACGATACCGACGTCAACGTCGCCTGCTTGGGCGAGGTCAGCTTTGGTTGCGCCCAGGGCCTCACCGACGTGGTGTATCTGACCATCGGCACCGGTGTGGGCGCCGGCGTGCTCTCGGGCGGCCAACTCGTGCACGGCATGATGCATCCCGAGGCAGGGCACATCCTGGTCACACGCGATCCGCGCGACACCATCGGCGAGCACAGCGGCTGCCCCTTCCACGACAACTGCCTCGAGGGCCTCATCGCAGGCCCCGGCATTAAAAAGCGCTGGGATGGCAAAAGCGCCGGAGACATGGCCGATGACCCGGCGGCCATGGACCTGCTCGCAGGCTACCTGGCACAGGCGCTCATGACCTACACGCTGTGCTATGCGCCGCAAAAGATCATCATCGGCGGCGGCGTGGCCGACCACACCCCCATCGTGCCGCTCGCCCGCAAAAAGTGCGCCGAGATGCTCAATGGCTATATCGTCACGCCCGAGGTCAACGACATCGATACCTACATTGTCAACAACAGCCTCGAGGGTAAGCAGGGCATCATGGGCTGTCTGGCCCTTGGCGCACAGGCGCTCCAGTAAAGGGTGCACCAACGACACACGGTATTGCCGGGCCCGTATAACGCGCAGACAACGCTATCGCGTCCTGCAGGGCCCCCAAACGCACAAGGCCGCCTAGGACCAAGAAAAACGTCCTAGGCGGCCTTTTTGGTGCATACAAGCGATCGGAGGAGATATCGGAGCATGACGCCGGTAGCCGCTCCGCAGCAGTCAATCATCACGTCGGTAATCATACCGGCGCGCCCCGGCACAAATAACTGAATCGTCTCGTCGATTGAGGGGACCAGCAACAGAAAAACCACCGTGGGAAGCAGTCTGTCAAAAGTGCGTCGACCCTCGATATCAAAGGCATGTGTCACCAAAACACCGAGCACCATATACTCGGTAAAGTGTGCGCACTTGCGGACGACAAAGTTGGTTACCCATTCATACGGCAGGCTCAAGCTATGCAAAAACCCGCGGACGTCCTCCATGATCGCCAAGCTCAGTGAGCCGGACCCCGTGCCGGGAACCAGTGAATTGCCCCAGATCAGCAACACCATGACGCAGGCCGCAACCGCCCACTTACGATCGATCTTAATCATGCAGAACTAGGCCTCGGCACGAAGCGGCGTAAAACTGGCGGTACCGCCCTCGATAACACTCAAATAGGCACGGCCCGTACGCTTGGCGGTAGAGGACTGCAGGCGCTCGATCTCTTCCTCAAGGATCTGATTGACGCGCTCATGGCGACGGTTTTCCATAACGCCGGCGGCGATAGCCTCGGCGCGCTCGATACTCTCGCGCGAGATACGCGCGGTATCCTCGGGAAACACGGAGCTGTGGCGGCCGACATAGACGGGAGCAACCGAGACAGGTGAGGCTGCAGGCGTGGGCATCGGCGCGGGGGCGGGCTCGGCGACCTCGGCCATGATCGCCATGGCGGCGGCCCACATGTTCTCGTGGCCCGAATAATCGGCCATGGGGATATCTTCCTCGAGGGAGGCATCGGGGAGACTGTCGGTATCCACGCGATTCTGGGCATCGATAGAGGCAGTGATGGCGGCGGGCTCGTCCAAATCGGTGAGATCCACACCCTTGGCATCGGAAATGATGGGCATGCTGGCGAGCTTGGCGTTGTACGGCACCGCCTCCGCGGCCTGCATTTGGGCCGAAGCGCCCCAAAGCGAGCTTTCGGCAGCACGACGAGCGGCGATGGTCTCCTCGTCGACAACCAGGGGCTCATCGGCAAAGGGGTCGGCGACAGGAGCCGGCTGAGCTGCGCCCTGCTGGCCGGTCGAAGCGGCCGCCGCGGCAGAGGCGTACGCAGCCGAAGAAGCACCGTTACAGGCGGCATTGTTGGCAGCGTTGGCCACAAGCGCCACGAAAGCTGCAGTGCTGCCCGCAGGGGCGGCATGAGAGCCCGAGACGGCACGTGCGGCAGCAACGATGTCGTCGCGGTTATAGGAGCCAGTCTTTCCACCGTTTGTGAGCTCGTCAATTGCGACCTGGTAGATATCGCGCGAGCGAGCGGGATCGCAGCTAACCGGCGAATCGTCGTCGAGCATGCTATCGATCATAGCCCAGGCATCGGCCTCGTCCATGGCATTGGCGGCACGGGCGATGGTCGGAACGCCATCATCGGCATGACGGCGCTGAAACGCGCCGGTCAGACCGGAGAGAAGCGAAGAGGATTGACCCTGCTCGTCCAAAGTGACAGGAGCAGCAGCCCGGGGAGCGGCCTCCTCCTGCTGAACGGGAATAGAGGCGGTCTTGAACTCGTTGTAGGTCCGACTAAACTGAGCGGCGCCGCCCACGGCATCGGGCTCAAACAGGCGGCCATCGTGCTCCGCACGATACTCAGAGATACCCAGCGAGGCGGCATAGATACCCACGCCGGCCACTGCGCCCACGGCAAAGGGAACAGCACCCGCGACGACCGTCTCGTTGATCGACGAAAACGGCAGTGTAGCGGCATACACGACCACGGGTGCGGCAAGGCCGATCCCGCAGGAAAGTCCGGCAAGGACTGCTCGTTGTGTTGCATCAGAAGAAGCCATGAGCTCTCCCCATCTTCCAGCACCCAAATCGCATCATTCAGTTGGCTGCGCGAGAGAAGATGAAGCGGGGCCTGAGCCCCAAAGCAACGGTATAAGGTTCGTTTCATCTGCGTTTTCCGTCGCGAAGCTTAACTGCTATTATGCGAAACCCCCTTGGGGATTGCAAGCGACGAAGCGGAATTGAAACGGGAAAATCGCTGCTTGCCGGTCGTGAGGTCAATAATCGTTGGCGAGCGGCTATACGAAAAGGGCCAGGATCTAAACCCCGGCCCTTCTGGCATGTCTATGGTTGCTGTCGCGTGCAGCGGACGGACTAGAACGTCTGCTCGTAGTCGCTGTGCTTTTTAGCCGAACGCACCAAAAATTCCTGGTTGGTATTAGTGCCCTTAAGGCCCTTGATAAACGACGCTGCCGCGCGCTCGGTGTTGTTCATGCCGGCGAGGATGCGGCGCAGGCCAAAGACAAACGGGCGCATTTGCTCGTCGACCAACAGGTCCTCGTTGCGCGTGCCCGAGGCAACGGGGTCGATGGCCGGGAAGATGCGGCGGTCGGCCAGGTCACGGTCGAGCTTGAGCTCCATGTTGCCGGTGCCCTTGAACTCCTCAAAGATGACCTCGTCCATCTTGGAGCCGGTATCGATAAGGGCGGAAGCAAGGATGGTGAGTGAGCCGCCGTTTTCGATATTGCGGGCAGCACCCAGGAAGCGTTTAGGCGGATACAGGGCCGCCGAATCGACGCCGCCCGAAAGGATGCGGCCCGAGGCGGGCGCCGCCAGGTTGTACGCACGGGCAAGACGCGTGATGGAGTCGAGCACCACCACGACGTCGCCGCCCAACTCCACGATGCGCTTGGCGCGCTCGATGACGAGCTCGGCCACGCGGGTATGATTGTCGGCGGGCATATCGAAGGTGGAGGCCACGACCTCGCCCTCAATGGAGCGCTGCATATCGGTGACCTCTTCGGGGCGCTCGTCGACGAGCAGGCAGATAAGGTGCACCTCGGGATTGTTGATCGAGATAGACTGGCAGATCTTCTTGAGAATCGTAGTCTTACCGGCCTTGGGCGGTGACACAATCAGGCCACGCTGGCCCTTGCCGATCGGCGACACGATATCGATGGCGCGACCGGTAATGGAATCCTTGCCATGCTCCATGCGCAGCGGCTCATTGGGGTAGACCGGCGTGAGATCGCCGAACTTGGGGCGGTTACGGGCCTGCTCAGGATCAAGGCCGTTGACGGTCGTAATTTTGGCGAGACCGGCACGCTTGTCGCCGCCGCGCGAGGGACGAAGCGAACCCTCGATCACGTCGCCCGTGCGCAGACGCGCGGAGCGGATGAGGTAGGCGGGCACGAAGGCGTCGTCATTGGACTTCATGTAGCCGTGGGCATGGATGATGCCGGAGCTGTCCGGGCGAATCTGCAGGATGCCCTTAATATCGCGGAAGCCCTCGGCCTTCGCGGCTGTAGTGTAGATCTCTTCGACGAGCTCGGCCTTCTTCTTGCCGGTCGTCTCAATCTCGAACTCCTTGGCCTTCTCGCGCAGCTCGGCGACCTTCATGGCCGCGAGCTCCTCGCGCGAAAGCGTGGGCTCAGTCGGAGCAGCATTGCGCTCCTTATTGCGCTGTTTGCGGTCGCGCTGACGGCTGCGGCGGTCGTTGTTACGATCATCCTTGCGCTCGCTGCGCTCATCGTTACGCTTGTGCTGACGACGGTTGGGGCGGGAACCCTCTTCGGCCTCAGCGCTCTCGACGGCAGGCGTCGTGGGCGCATCGGCGGTCGCCAGGGTCTCGCCGTCCGACTTAGCGTCGGACTCGGGCTGTTGCTCAGCATCCCCCTGCTGTTCGGCAGACTTGGTCTTGGAAGATTTCTTGCGCGTGCGCTTGGGCTTCTCGCCTGCCGACCGATCGGTGCCCTCCGTCTCGGGAGTCGTGTCGACACTCGCCTCGGTAGACTCAGCTACCGCAGATTCGGCGCCGGACTTCGCCTCTGCCTTAGCTGGGCGTTTGGCTGCGGTGTGACGGCTGCGCCCGGGACGAACGTCGGCAGACTCGGCAGCGGCAGAAACAGCGACCTCAGGAACATCAGCGCCCTCGGCCGAAACCACGGCAGCCGTTGTAGGCTCGACGAACGCCGGGGCATCTTGGACAGAAGCCGCGGCAGCGGCCGCCTTCTCCGCCTCGACAAATGCCTTGGGCTTGCGGCCGCGGCGATGCGGGCGCAAAGCAGGATCGACGACAAATGCACCGCCGGCCTCGGCAGGCACGACAGACTCAGCAGAGGAAGCGTCCTCCTCCGCCGCAGAGCGAACCGGGGTCTCGGCGGCATCGGACGAAACCTGCTCGGCAGCCTGCTGGACCTTGGCCGCCGTGCGACGGCGCGTGCGCGGAGCCGGCTTTTCTGCTACCTGCTCGGGAGCCGGAGCCGAAGGCGCCTCGGGGGCGGACGAAGCCGCGAGTTCGGTCAGAGCCGCAGCATCGCGCTCTGCGGCACGACGGCGAGCACGAACAACCTGGGCTTCGCTGATCTGCGCAAGCGCGCGGGCCTGCGCAACCTCATCTGAAAGCGGCGCCGAAACCTCGGCGGAAACCGGACGCTTGGCACGCGTCGTGCGCGTGGTGCGGCGTTTGGGCTTTGCAGCCTCATCGCCATCCGCAGCGGGCTTGGCCACACGACGCGTGCGCTTGGGCTTCACGGGCGCAGCCTCCTCCCCGGTAACAGGTGCGACGGGAACAGGCTTCTCACTCAAAGCCAAGGCAGCGTTCTGGTGTGTCTCGGGGACCGACGCCTGCGACGGTGCGGGT
This sequence comes from Collinsella sp. LCP19S3_F2, assembly GCF_052121015.1. Taxonomy (NCBI): domain Bacteria; kingdom Bacillati; phylum Actinomycetota; class Coriobacteriia; order Coriobacteriales; family Coriobacteriaceae; genus Collinsella; species Collinsella sp. LCP19S3_F2. Next base: position 245,270 of record NZ_JBQKFA010000003.1, on the reverse strand, counting down.
TTCGCGATTTGGTCCAACGCAACCGGTGCAGCGGGAGTGGTTTGTGCCGTGCTTATTTCATTTTCTTGCTGTTGATCAGACACAGTGTTTGCTCAACTTTCTTTTAAAGCCCTGTGATCACATGCTCCCTGCATAAACCTTCAGGGCGGCTAAACAGTCTAGCTCCGTTCAAAACACAACGGACATCATTGATCTGTATCGAGATGATTGCGTCAAATACGCAGCGTTAGTGTAACACAACCGCCACCACCTGCAACTTAGTCATTGGACGTTCTTATACAACTGGTCAAAAGGGACACTCTCCCTCAAAAGCGCTTCCTCTGTCGCACCAGAGGAGTGAAGCCGTGGCATCCGGAATAGCCGCGCCACGAAACGCGCCTATCTACTACGTTTGACCCGCGACCCCTGACCATCCCCTCGATCTTCCTAAAATCGCAAGCCCGCTACCTGCGGTTTTAATATCGTACTTTTCGGCATGGTTCGGGGTATGCGACTAAACGTAGTAGATAAGCCCGATTCGTGGCGGACGGTTTCGCACCGTCTCCCACCGGACAAAAATGATCCGTTTTCCTCCGTCCCCAAGGGGTCGTTTTCAAAACGATCGCGGATTACGGTGCAAGAACGGCGTAAGCCAACCATACCCTGCATTTTTAATATTCGGCAAGCCGTCTACCTACGATTTTATTTTCGCTGCTGTTGCTATGGTCGCCAGGCAGCGATTCAGCCCCGTAAACCGGTATAGTTGCGTTTTTGTAGCATTTTCCAACACGCCAAAAAGCCCCGCCAAACGCAAAAAGCCCGACCTCCGTATGGAGATCGGGCTTATAGGGCTCAGCAAAGCCAAACCTACACGGTCAAACGACCCGTAGATTACATCTGCTCGGGTGCGGAAACGCCAACCAGAGCGAGCACCAGGGCGAGCGTCACGCGGACGGCGTCGCAAGCGGCCAGACGGGCGCGCGAAAGCTCGGGGTCGACGGGACGGCCCTCGCTCGGAAGCACCTGGCAGGCAGCGTAGAAGCTGTGGAAGTCGCCGGCGAGCTCCTCGGCAAAGTGCGTCAGACGGAACGGGGCGCGGTCGCGAGCGCAGCTGGCGATGAGGTCGGTGAGCTCGTTGAGCTTACGCGAAAGGGCAAGCTCGGTGGGGTCGGTCAGCAGCGAGTAATCGACGTTCTCGCCGATGGCCTTGGCGGCGACGGCCTTCATGCCCATCTCATCAGCCTGCTCGGGCGTAACGTCAGCGGCACGGCGCAGAATGGAGCACACGCGGGCGTGAGCGTACTGCACGTAGTAGACCGGGTTGGAGTTATCACGCTTCTTAACGGCCTCGATATCGAAGTCGACCATCTGGTTGGAGCTCTTGGAGATGAGCGTGTAACGGGCGGCGTCGGAGCCGACCTCGTCAACAAGCTCCTGCAGGGTCACCATGGTGCCCTTGCGCTTGGACATACGGACGGGCTTGCCGTTGCGCAGCAGGTTGACGAGCTGGCCCAGCAGAACCTCGAACTTGCCGGGATAGCCAAGAGCGTCGCAGACACAGCGGACGCGGTCGATGTAGCCATGGTGGTCGGCGCCCCAGATGTCGATGACGTGGTCGACGCGCTGGAACTTGTCCCAGTGATAGGCGACGTCGGAGGCGAAGTAGGTGTACTCGCCGTCGGACTTGATCAGGACGCGATCCTTGTCGTCGCCCAGGTCGGTGGAGCGGAACCACAGAGCGCCGTCCTTGGTGTAGAGGTAGCCCATCTTGTCGAGCTTCTCGAAAGCGCGGTCGACGGCGGAGGTGCCGGCGGTCTCGCCCTCGGTGTCCTTCACATACAGTGAGCGCTCGGAGAACCAACGATCGAAGTCGCAGTTGACGGCGTGGCAGAGGTTACGCATGTTGTCGACCATCTTTACGTAGCCGCGCTCGCGGAAGCTCTCCATGCGCTCCTGCGGATCGGCGTCGACCCACTTGTCACCGTCGGTGCGCCAGAACTCGGCGGCCTCGTCGATGATGTAGTCGCCGCCGTAGGAATCCTTGCCCAGAGTCTCGGCAAAGTTGTCCTGATACGGATGGGTCTCGGGATGCTCGTCGTTCTCGTCGGCAACAAAGGCATCGCGGTCGGCAATCAGCAGCTTGTGAGCCTCGTCGATATCCACGCCCTGCTTGGCGATGATGTCGGCAAGCTGCATATAGCGTGTGCTGATGGAGTTGCCGAAGGTGTTCATCTGAGAGCCGTGGTCGTTGATATAGAACTCACGCTGGATATCGTAACCGGCATGGTCCATAACACGGCAGAGGGAGTCGCCCAGAGCGGCCCAACGGCCATGGCCAATATGCATGGGGCCGACGGGGTTGGCGGAGACAAACTCGACCTGGGTCTTCAGGCCGCCGCCGACGTTGGACTTAGCGAAGTCCATGCCCTTCTCGCGGGCCTCGCCGAAGATGGCATTCTTAACGGAGACGGAGAGGTAGAAGTTGATGAAGCCAGGGCCGGCGATCTCGACCTTCTCGATCGCGGGATCCTCGGGCATATGGGCAACGACGGCCTCGGCGATCTTGCGCGGGGCGCAGTGAGCCAGCTTGGCGGACTTCAGGGCCATGGTGGAGGTCCACTCGCCATGAGAAGTGTCAGCCGGTCGCTCGATAGCGCAATCGTCAAGTTCAAATGCGGAAAGGTCGCCGGCCTCCTGGGCCGCAGCAAGCGCAGCGCGTACCAGCTCTTCAATCTTCTCGGGCATAGATCCTCCTTGTGTTAAAGCCCCCGAGCTCTTGGTCACTCGTAGGGCAAAAGCCAGAGTTTGCAGCACTCTATCACAAGCGATAACTACTGTCGCAGGGTAAAGTCAATCGATATTGCATATGCACAAAATTGACCACAGTTGTCGCAAGGCCATTCAAAGATGGCGGTCTGCCTGCTGATTGTGCACCCGCCGAAAATGAATATACATCTGCATGGGCAGCTCAGAATATCGAATACTCTTACCTATCGGATTTGTGTGCTTTTCCTGCATAAAGTAAGGGTTTGCGCACGTCAGCGTGGTATTCTAGACATACGTAAATTCGTATAAGCTGGAGGTAGCATGTTCTCAATCGGTCAACACGTCATTCATCCGGGTCAGGGAGTCTGCACCGTCGTCGGTTTTAGGGAAGACACACCGCAGCCCATGCTGTTGCTCGAGACCAAGCAGGGACATGCGCAGACGATCCTCATGTACCCCGTGGCGCAGGCCGACCGTCTGCATGCCGCCATCTCCCAGCAAGATGCCGAGCACCTACTGAGCCATTACGACGAGCTGGAGTGCGACACCTTTACCGAGCGCAACAGCTCGCTCGAGGAGACGCACTTTAAGCAGCAGCTCAAGCTGGGTGCGCCCGAGACGGTCCGCGTGGCAAAAACAATGATGCACCGTATTCGCCAGGCCGAGGAAGCAGATAAAAAGCCCAGCTCCTACTACATGCGCGTACTCAAGGAAGCCAAGCGCCGCTCCATCGAGGAGATTGCCGTGGCCTTGGGCGTCACCGAGGAAGACGCCGAAGCCCGCCTAGCCCAAGCCGCCCTCAACTAACCTGCCAAAAAGGGACAGGTTTATTTTGGCAGGTTTTATCTGGGGAAACGTCAACAAACAATTGGTAAATGGTCGGGTGCTCCGTTTTGTTTGTAAGCCCCGGCCATTTTTCTATCGCTGCGAAAATGCGTGAAGCCCATTTGTGATGACATCACGCGAGGGCCGTCCAGATCGACGCAACCAACGCCCGTATCCGCAAAAAGCAGGACTGGCGGCATACGTCGAATATCCCTGGAGCAGCCATCGCGAGTATCTAATGAGTGCCAGGTCACGGCCGCATGTCACCGGCAGCGTTGTCGGTGTTTTATTCCCAACACCTTGCTCATACCTTCAACTCATGGAAAGTGCGCCGTCGCTTCCCTATCGCCCCAGCGCAACAGCCAAGGTTCGCGAGGAAGATCTATGCGAATTTGGCACGGCAATCGTGCAGAGTGTCGCAGGATGCGCTCCGACGGAACTCAAATCTGTCTCCAAGCCACTTCGCAATGAGGCGATTCTCGCGCTTCGAAAACAAGGGCTAACCGTTAAGCAGGTTCAGCTGTTGACCGGACTCGGAACATGGATTATCAAGAACGCGTCCTAACGTCGCGTTTGCCGAGTTACGGGTACGGCGAAGCGCAGCCACCTGCCGCGAGGCGCCGCCATTCGCAAGCGCCACCATGTTAAACAGAAAACGCTTCCGCTGAATAACGTTCAACGGAAGCGTCTTCCCAGATAAAACCTGCCAAAATAAACCTGTCCCTTTTTGGCAGGTTAGGCCTGGAAGGTGTCGCGGTCGGGCGCGAAGGACTGCATGGCCGCGATGGTGCGGTCGAAAAGCTCGGGGAGCTCCCAGCCCAGCATCTCGGCGCCCTGCGTAATCACGTCGCGCGAGCAGCCGGCGGCAAAGCGCTTGTCCTTGAACTTCTTCTTGAGCGACTTGGTCGTAAAGTCCATGACGCTCTTGCTCGGACGCATGATCACGGCAGCCCCAATCAGGCCGGTAAGTTCGTCGCAGGCAAACAGGATCTTTTCCATCTGCAGCTCGGGCTTGGGCAGCGAGGTATTGAAGTCCGAGGTATGCGTCTGGATGGCGCGGATGAGCTCGGGCGATGCACCCTCGCCCTTGAGGATTTCGGCCGCATAGATGGTGTGGTTCACGGGGTCGTCCTCATGCTCCTCCCAATCCAGGTCGTGCAGCAGTCCGACGATGCCCCAAAACTCCTCGTTCTCGGGGTCGAACTCGCGCGCAAAGTAGCGCATGGTGCCCTCGACCGTCTCACCATGGGTGATGTGGAACGGATCTTTGTTGTGCTCGTTGAGCAATTCGAACGCACGGTCGCGGGTGATTCCGGCGGAAAGCGTCTGAGACATGGCAATACCTCCAGGTGAGTCGGTGCTAAGACACGGTGTCACTATCGTATATCGCCGCGGATCAAGCCGAAAGGCAGAAAAGGCATACGGAGAAAAAAGCCGGGCGAACGCGTCGCCCGGCAAAACCGCAGATAAAACCTGCCAAAATAAACCTGTCCCTTTTTGGTAGGTTTAGGGGCGGACCTGGCCGGTGCCGCGGAGCTTGTATTTGTAGGTGGTGAGGGCCTCGGCGGCAAAGGGGCCGCGGGCGTGGAGCTTTTGGGTCGAAATGCCGATCTCGGCGCCCAGGCCAAACTCGCCGCCGTCGGTAAAGCGCGTGCTGGCGTTGGCATACACGGCCGAGGCATCGATCTCATCCAAAAAGCGCTCGCAAGCGTCCGCGTCCTCGGCGATGATAGCCTCGGAATGCATAGTGCCATAGCGGTTGATGTGCGCGATGGCCTCGTTCTCGTTCGCCACTACCTTCACGCTCATCTCGAGCGCCAGGTACTCGCGGCCCCAGTCCTCCTCGGTTGCGGCCACGTAGTCGTCGCCCTCGGCAAGACCGGCGGCGGCGCATGCGGCACACATGGCCTCGTCGCCGTGAATCAGTACACCGTGGTCGTGCAGCACGGCCACGACCGCCGGCAAAAACGAATCTGCCACGGCGCGGTCCACAAGCAGCGACTCGGCGGCGTTGCACACGCCCACGCGCTGGGTCTTAGCATTGACGATAATGTTGAGCGCCTTGTCAAAGTCGGCCGACTCATGCACGTAGATGTGGCAGTTTCCCGTGCCCGTCTCGATAACCGGCACAAGCGACTCGCGCACGCAGCGCTGGATCAGGCCCGCACCGCCACGCGGAATAAGCACGTCGACGATGCCGCGAAGCTTCATGAGCTCGCCGGTGGCCTCGCGGTCGGTGGACTCGATCATCGAGATAGCCTCGCGCGGGAAACCCTTGGCCTCGAGCGCATCGGCCAGCAGTTCGGCAATCATGGCGCACGAGTGATAGGCCAGCGAACCGCCGCGCAGAATGCAGGCGTTGCCGGTGCGGATGCAGATGCCCGCGGCATCGGCCGTCACGTTGGGGCGCGCCTCATAGACCATGGCGACCAGGCCCAGCGGCACGCTCACGCGGGTGAGGTCCACACCACTTGCAAGTACACGGTGGTCGAGCACGCGGCCGACAGGATCGGGCAGCTCAGCGAGCTTCTCCAGGCCGGCGGCCATGCCCTCGACGCGCTCGGGCGTCAGCAGCAGACGGTCGAGGAGCCCCGCCGAGGTCCCCGCATCGCGCGCAGCGGACATATCGAGCTCGTTGGCGGCGACGATGGAATCGACGCCATCGCGCAGCGCCGCGGCCATGGCGCGCACGGCCTCCTGGCGCTGCTCGTCGCTCGCCGTGGCAAGCGAGGCCGACGCTGCCTTGGCGGCAACGGCAAGATCGTGGACATACGTGGCTATATCGACCGACATGGACGGCCCTTTCTCTTAGTTGTTTGCCAACCATGGTAGCCGATTTATGCATGCCCTCGCGCATGGCGGTAGAATTGGTCAACCCGAAACACCGCAACGAACGGAAGTACCGCATGGCCCTCATCACTTCGTACCACGTCCCCGGCCTCTATGTCGAGGACCACAGCATCGACGTCCCCTTGGATTGGCGCGGCCTGGAGCCAATGCTTTTGGCCTTCGGCAGTACCATGCGCCGCGGCGCCATGCCGGCGCCCATTGCCGGCGCACCCGAGAGCATCAAGCTTTTCTACCGCGTGGTTTGCGCTCCCGACCGTATCAACGACGACCTGCCTCTCCTCCTCTTTTTGCAGGGCGGCCCCGGCGGCGAGAGCCCGCGTCCGCTGTCGCCCACAAGCGACGGCTGGATTGAGGAGGCCGTCAAGCACTTCCGCGTCGTCCTGCCCGACCAGCGCGGTACCGGGCGCAGCAGCTGTGTAGACGGGCGCACGATTGCCGCACTGGGCGAGCGCGCCGAGGCGGCAGGCTCCGATGCGGCCCGCTCGCAGGCGGACTTCCTCAAGCGCCACCTCGCCAGCTCCATCGTGCGCGACTTTGAGTACCTGCGCCTGGTGGGCTTTGGCGGCAAGCCCTGGGTCACACTCGGCCAGAGCTACGGCGGCTTTTTGACGTTGAGCTATCTGTCGCTCTTCCCCGAGGGCGTGGCGGCGAGCTTTACCTGCGGCGGCATTCCGCACGTACCGGCGAGTGCCAGCGAGGTCTACGCGCACACCTTCCCGCGTATGGCGGCCAAGACTCAGCAGTATTACGACCGCTACCCCGCCGACGTCGAGCGCGTGGCGGCCCTGGCAGATGCCCTCGAGGAGCAAAAGCCCGCGCTGCCCGACGGCTCGCCGATGACGGTCGAGCGCCTGCAGCTCATGGGCAGCGACTTTGGCATGAAGCCGAGCTTTGAGCGCATGCACTGGATTATCGACCACGCGTTTGTTAATGGCGACGGTACGCTGAGCTGCGGATCCTCGGTATCAGACAGCTTTTTGATGCGCGCCTTCGAGCGCACCAACACGCGCACGAATCCGCTGTACTGGACGCTACAGGAGTTCATCTACGCCGATGGCGACACGATGCCCATTGGCTGGGCAGCCGCCGAGGAAAAGGCCCATCGTGCCGAGTTCGACACCCTCGCGCGCCCACTCATGTTTACCGGCGAGGCCATGTTCCCGTGGATGTTTGAGCAGATGCCCGAGCTCAAGCCCTTCAAGCCCGCCATGGACCTGCTGATGGAAGACACCAGCTGGGACAAGATCTACGACCCGCAGCGCCTGGCCTGCAACGAGGTGCCGCTCCAAGCCGCGGTGTATTTCGACGACATGTACGTGGATTCGGGCCTGCAGCTCGACACGCTCAGCCGCGTGGGCAACTCACACGCCTGGGTGACCAACGAGTTCGAGCACGACGGCCTGCACGGCAGCATGGTGTTCAAGCACCTCTTCGACGAGGCCCTCAACCGCGGAGACCTGCGCCGAATCTTCTAGCAAAGGAGTGTCCCCCATCAGCCGGCGCAAAAGGAACGTCCCCAAGTGCCGGCACGAGAAAGACAGCGCTGCGGGAAACGATCCGCAGCGCTGTCTTTCTTTATGCAAAGACGATCAAGTTGTCTCGGTGGATCGCGGGCTTCTCGGCCAAGTCTGCCAGCAAGCGGTTGCCGGCAATCTGGTCCTGGCGGCGTCCGGCTGCAAGCTCCAGCACGTCCGAATCGGCCTCGGCGATACCGCGGGCGACAACCATACCGCTCGGGTCGCACACGTCGAGCACATCGCCCTCGGCAAACGTGCCATCGACCTCGCGAATACCCACCGCAAGCAGGGAAGAACCGCGGCTGACCAGCGCTTTCGCGGCGCCGTCATCGACCGTCACCGAGCCATGCGCCTTGTCGCCCAGTGCAATCCACAGCTTGCGAGGCGCAATGTCCAGGCGCTCCGCCGGCGGATCGAACAGTGTACCCACGCTCTCGCCGCGGGCAAGGCGCACGAGCGCATCGGGCTCCTCGCCCGAGCAAATCACGCTCTGAATGCCCGCCGTCATCAGGATGCGGCTCGCGCGGATCTTGGTAATCATGCCGCCTGTGCCAACCGATGTGGAAGAATCGCCCGCCGAGGCAATGATCTTGGCATCGATCCTATGCACGACCGGAACGAACTCGGCCGTGGGGTCCTCGTGCGGATTGGCGGTATAGAGGCCATCGATGTCCGAGAGCGTCACGCACAGGTCGGCAGAAACCAGGCAGCCCACAAGCGCCGCCAGCGTGTCGTTGTCGCCAAACTTGATCTCGTCGACGGTAACGGTGTCATTCTCGTTGACGACCGGCACCACGCCCAGTTCCACCAGACGCAGCAGCGCGTCGCGCGCGTGCAGATAGGACGTGCGACGGGCCGTGTCGTGACGCGTGAGCAGCACGAGGGAGGTAAGCAGGTCGCGCGCATGGAACTCCTCGTCGTAGACCGACGAGATGATGCACTGACCGGCCGAGGCGCAGGCCTGCAGGCTCGGCAGGTCACCGACCGGCTTGCGGTCAAAGCCCAGCACGGGATAGCCACAGGCAATGGCGCCCGAACTCACCACGACCAGACGCCAGCCGAGTTTGCGCAGGGCAGCAGCCTGATCGGCGAGCCCGCCGATAAAGGCGCGGTTGACCTTGCCATCGGCGCCCACCACCGTGGACGAACCGATCTTTACCACCATCGTTTTATAAGAAGTCGTCATACGTCAAACCAATCAACTGTTGAGGGTTCGGGCGAGCTGACGGCCGAGGAAACGTAATTCCACCCTACACCCAAGAAAATTAGCGAGCCCAGGGGAAAGCAGAAGCCGCGGCCATGTTCTTGCGCACGAGGTCGTCGCGCACCTGCGCCAGGCCCTGCTCCATGCCCACCACATAGGTCTGCGGGTACAGGAAGCGCTTGTAGACCGGATCCAGATGGTCCAGCGCCCAAGCGCAACGCTCGCGTGCGGCCTCGATGCTCTCGCGCGGGGCAACAGCACTGCCGTCGCGCACGATCGGCACCAGCAGCTCGCGATACTCAAGCTCGGACACGTCGGTCACCAGGGCGGCATCGTTCACGGCCACGAGGGTATTGCCGCGCGCGGCGCCCTCCCCCGCCAGATGGTCCTCGTCATAGATCATGTCGCAGACCGGGCCGCCAAAGCCGTCGTAATAGCGGCGCACGCGCTGCACGCCCGGAATCGTGCGCTTGTAGGGCTGCTCGGAGAGCTTGACCACCGGCGTCCACGGGTCCGCCTCGCTCGCACGGCGGGCGGAAAGCTTGTAAACGCCGCCCAGCGCCGGTTGGTCGTAGCAGGTCGCGAGCTTGGTGCCCACGCCAAAGCTATCGATGGGCGCGCCCTGGTCGAGCAGCGACTGAATCGTGTATTCATCCAGATCGTTGGAAACCGAGATCCCCACATAGGGCAAACCCTCGGCATCAAAACGGCCGCGGACATACTTGGACAGCTTGGCGAGGTCGCCTGAGTCGATGCGAATGGCCGACAGACGCTCGCCCACCGCCTCCATCTCCTTGGCAACCGTAATGGCATGCTCGCAGCCCTCGCGCACATCGTAAGTGTCAATGAGCAGCGTGCAGTTCTTGGGGCTCGACTTGGCAAAGGCGCGGAAGGCCTCGAGCTCGGAATCGAAGCTCATCACCCAGCTGTGCGCATGCGTGCCAAAGACGGGAATACCGTAGCGGCGACCGGCGAGCACATTGGACGTAGAGGAACAGCCGGCAACGTAGCTCGCGCGCGCGACGGCCAGACCGCCATCGGGACCCTGGGCGCGGCGCAGGCCAAACTCGGCCACGGGACGGCCGTCCGCCGCCAGCACCACGCGCGCCGTCTTGGTGGCGACAAGCGTCTGGAAGCCGACGATGTTGAGCAGCGCCGTCTCGAGCAGCTGACACTCCAGCGCGGGGCCGGTGACGCGCACCATGGGCTCGCGCGGAAAGACGAGCTCGCCCTCGGGGACGGCGTCGATGTTTACATGCGCACGAAAATCGCACAGGTAGTCGAGGAATTCGGGCTTGAACATCGCGCCGCCGGCCGGGGCCTGGAGCGATGCGAGGTAGTCGATATCCTCGGGCGTAAAGCGAAGGTTTTCGACCAGCTCGGGCAGCTCGGCGGTGCCGCACATGACGGCGTAGGCGCTGCCAAACGGATGGTCACGGTAAAACGCGGTAAAACAGCCCTGCTCATTGGCCTTGCCGCTCTCCCACAGGCCCTGGGCCATAGTGAGCTCGTACAGATCGGTGAGCATTGCGATGTCGGTGGGATGCGAGATGTCGGTCAAAGCCATGGGGCGACCTTTCGGATGCGTTGTGCAGAGGTTGAGGGTTGGACGAGAGCAGAGCATGCGGACATGACGCCCGATGCAAATCGGTTAGAGCAGGCCCATGCTGGTCATGATCGTGTAGCCCATAAAGACGACAAACGCGACCAAGGCGAGCGCGATGATGATCTTTTGAGCCGGGGCCATACCGGGGATCTCGCCCTCGGCCGTGGGTTCCTTGGAGGTGACCATACGCTGGGCAAACGTCATCTCATCACGGCTCGGCTTGGGCTCGGCGGGCTTGGGGCGGGCGGCTTTCTTAGGCTGAGGCTTGGGTGCAGCAGGCGCAGGCTTCGCAGCGGCGGGCCTGGGCGCGGGCGCGGGCCTGCACTCGGATGCGCCACTCGCAGCGGCCTCCTCGGCCTTCGCATGCTCGGCACGCAGGGCGGCCAGCTCCTCACGCTCGCGCCGGGCCTCTTCCTGGGCCTCGCGGCGGGCCTTCTCAGCGCGGAGCTCTTCCAACTCGGCGCGCTCCTCGTCGGACAATGGTTGGGAATCAAGCTCGGCCATAGTGCAGCCCTTTCTTTCAAAAAAAGCCGCCGACACAATGTCGACGGCTTATCAAATCCAAGGGTGGAGACGAAGGGAGTCGAACCCTCGGCCTCTGCCATGCGACGGCAGCGCTCTCCCAACTGAGCTACGTCCCCAGGACAAGTCGATATTTTACCTACGGCTCGCCAGCTGTCAACGCCCAATACCCAGTCTTTTTGGGACGGGGCTTTTTTGACTACTTTTCGGATGGTAGCTCGACCCCCACCGGGAGCAGTCTTTTTGGGACGGGGCTATTTTAGCTACCCAGGCAGATAGCGAAAACGATTTGGACGATTAACGGCAGGGGCAGCTAAAATAGCCCCGTCCCAAAAAGACTGCTCAAAAGAGCTACTTTGCGCTGGTGAGGACGCCAGTGGTGTCGAACGCTGGGGTAAAGCTCTCGTCTACCGCGCCGCCCTCTTGCCAGAACATCGTCGTAAAGCCCAGGTCGTCGGCATGGTCGAGCACCTGCTCGTACTCCTCGCGCGTCACGGCTCGCGCCAAGTCGCCGCCCTGCTCGCGCATGAGCGCATTGGGCGTGTACTGGTTCATGACCGAGATCGGAACATCACCCACCGTCTGCCACACCAGGTCTAGCACGCGACACGAATCGTCCGCATGTCCCGGCAGAACCAAATGACGCACGATCATGCCGCGCTTCATGAGCCCGTCCTCGTCCACCAGCTCTCCCCCACGGCGCCCAATCTCGCGCGCCATTTGCGCCAAAGCCGACACGGCCACACGCGGGTAGTCCCGAATATGAGAGAGCGACTGCGCAAGCCCCGCATCGGCATATTTAAAGTCGGTTAGCCACACATCGACCAGATCGCCGAGCGCCGCCACGGCACTCGCGCGCTCATAACCGCTCGTGTTGTAGACGATTGGAACAACCAGCCCGCGCGCCCGTGCCGCGGCAATCGCAGCCGGCAGAAGGTGCGCGTAGTGCGTCGCCGTCACCAAGTTAATATTGTTTGCACCCTGGTCCTGCAGCTCCAACATAATCTCGACCAGGCGCTCGGGCATAATCTCAAGCCCAAAATTGCCCGTCGAGATCTCGTGGTTCTGGCAATAGACGCATTTGAGCGAGCAGCCGCTAAAGAAGATCGTGCCCGAACCGGCCTCGCCCGAGATAGGCGGCTCCTCCCACATATGAAGCGCCGCACGGGCCACCTTGAGCGTGTCGTTAGCACCGCATACGCCGCGCGCACCCTCATCGCGCGCCGCACCGCAACGGCGCGGACACAAATGGCAGGCGGGCGAAAAAAGTTCGGTCAACGACGTCGGCATAAAAACATGCTCCAAAACAACGATTCAGCAGCTCAAACGCAAAAGGACCAACCGCGCAGACGGCTCGAGCCCAAGGCGCCGTAATCGTCCGACACGATTTTTGTAATGTCAAGACTGGAATCGATAAAGTGCCGCTTTATGATATAGGTATTCCGCCCCCCGCGGAGCAACTGGGTGAACCGTCGCGTTTATTTAGGGAGCCCACACAGTCGTACGTAGTACAGGTATCCTTCGTTGTTAAGGACGCTGGAACGGTCGATGAGGGCACCCACCTGTTTTAGGTGGGTTCATTTTCGTAACGTGGGGGGTGGTTTTCTTTTGCCGTTTTTGCCAAAAATAGCCATCGCAGATCCCGTATGACACCCAACGGCACTCGGCAGAACCCCCGCCACCATCCCAATATCTGGTAAGCACGTGATTATCGATTGGCGCGATTCCCCGCACCCCCTTTGGTCGAGTATCATGGGTCAGCTATACCCTTTGCGGCATGGCATCCTTTGACCTTTTCCTTCGACGCTTGGCGGTTTTTGATACATGGCTTCATCCACGAGCTACATACCGTTCCTTTGCGTGGCAGCCGCGGCATATATCACGACCTTCCTCACGGTGCCCCTGGTTAAACGTCTGGCAATCAAGCTCGACGCCGTTGACTATCCTTCAAAACGCCGTATCAACACCAAGCCCATCCCGCGCTTGGGAGGTACGGCGGTCTTTTTGGGCCTGGTCGTTGCCTGCATCGTTCAGATTATGGGCACCTGGCATCTGGGCTGGCCGCCCGTCTTGGTCCCGCATCCGCGCCTGCACATTAGCTACCCCATGCTGGCGCTTTCTTTTACCGTCATTTTTGCGACCGGCGCGATCGACGACGTCTTCCAGCTTAAGCCCAAGCAAAAGCTCGCCGGCCAGGTCCTCGCCGCGCTCATCGCCTGCGTGGGTGGCCTAAAAATCGGCGTCATCGTCAACCCGGTTGCCCCCGGCGAGATTATGCTCGGCTGGCTTGCCTACCCCATCACCGTGGTCTACCTGGTGGCGTTCACCAACATTATCAACCTTATCGACGGCCTCGATGGCCTGGCCACAGGCATCTGCGGCATCGCATCGTTCACGATGTTCTCGATGGCCGTTCTCTCGGGCCGCATCGATGCCGCCGCGCTCTCCATCGCGTTGTTTGGCGCCTGCCTGGCCTTTTTGCGCTACAACTTCAACCCCGCGAGCATCTTTCTGGGCGACTCGGGGTCGCTGCTGCTGGGCTTTGCGCTGGGTTCCATTTCGCTGCTTAATGTGAGCCGCACCGCCGCGCTCACCTCGCTTATCATTCCGCTCATCGTTGCCGGTGTGCCCATCATCGACACGTTTAGCGCCATCGTGCGCCGCAAGCGCGCCCACATAAGCATTGGGCAGGCCGACAAAGGCCACATCCACCACCGCCTCATTCAAGAGGGCTATAACCAAAAGCAGGCTGTGCTGCTTATCTATGCCTGGTGTGTCCTGCTTTCGGCCGGTGCGGCCGCCATCAACCAGGTCGAAGTCCCCATGCGCGTGCTCATCTTTACCGTCCTTGGCATTGGCTCGGCAGCCTTCGCCAAGCACCTGCACCTGTTTGAGCCCGTGCTACGCCACCATTACAACAAGCGCACGCACGAAGACGAGCTGATAACCCCCGACGACCCCGCCTTTAAGCAGGAGGAGCAAGCGGCCGAGGAGCGTAAGGGAGAGCGCCACCACAGGCATTAAGGTTTGCTGCAGAAGGTCGCTCTGCTTACCGTCGGCCGCTCGTGACCACGCCTCGACCACCACGCATGCCTCGCCTTACCACCCCCTTGCTCACTTTCGCCCGCCCCTCTCAATAAACGCGTTATCATCTTGACCCATGAACATACGTTAGGAGCAATCATGCCAAACGAGAACAGCTACGAAGTCGCGCTGCAAAAGAGCAACGCCATTCGCGAGGGCCTGGCCAAGACGCCCGAGAAGTTCACCATGCTTACCGGCGACCGCCCCACCGGCCGTCTGCACCTAGGCCACTACTTTGGCACCCTCAAGGGCCGCGTGGAGTTGCAGAATATGGGCGCCAAGACCAACGTGCTCATTGCCGACTACCAGGTCATCACCGACCGCGACACCACCGAGCACATCCAGGACAACGTGTATAACATGGTCATGGACTACCTTGCCTGCGGTATCGACCCCGACAAGACCATGATCTACACGCACTCCGCCGTGCCCGCCGCCAACCAGCTCATGCTGCCGTTCCTGTCGCTGGTCTCCGAGGCCGAGCTGGCGCGCAACCCCACCGTCAAGGCCGAGATGGAGGCCTCGGGCCACGAGCTCACCGGCCTTCTGCTCACCTATCCGGTACACCAGGCCTGCGACATCCTGTTCTGCAAGGGTAACGTTGTGCCCGTCGGTCGCGACCAGCTGCCGCACATCGAGCTCACCCGTACCATCGCCCGCCGCTTTAACAACCGCTACGGCAAGGTATTCCCCGAGGTCGACGCGCTGCTGTCCGAGACCCCGCTGCTGCCCGGCCTGGACGGCCGCAAGATGAGCAAGAGCTACGGCAACGCCATCAATATCTCGATGACCGCCGAGGAGACGGCCAAGCGCATCAAGAAGAGCCAGACCGACTCCGAGCGCATGATTACGTTTGATCCCGAGAACCGCCCCGGCGTGTCCGGCCTGCTTTCGACCGCCGCCATCTGCACTGGCCGTTCCGAAGTCGAGATTGCCGAGGAGATTGGCATGGGTGGCTCTGGCCAACTCAAGAAGTACGTGACCGAGGCCGTCAACGGGTACTTCGCACCGATCCGCGAGCGTCGCCAGCGCTACGAGAACGACCTGGACTATGTGAAGGACGTCCTGCACGAGGGCAACCGTCGCGCCAACGAGATTGCCGAGCAGACGCTGGCCGAGGTTCAGGACGCCATGGGCATGGTGTACTAGTCGAGAGCAATAAACAACACTCAAACTAAACCGCCGCGATTGGCACAATCCTCGTTGCGGCGGTTTTGTTTTCTTCAGAGGTCGGTCGCCGAGATATTCAGCCGCTTGGCAGAACCCCTAAGTCGCAAGCACCTTGAGGCTATATCCTGTTAAGCAATGACACCCTATTGTTTAACATGCGGCAGCTTTTACGGCAGACCCGACCGACCGGAAGGAGTCCCATGAGCTCAGTTGCGTTTTGTACCTGCAACGACCGGAAATGCCCATTTAACCCTGTCAACCACGAGAAGGGCTGCACACCGTGTATCGCTAAGAATCTGCACGAGCACGAGATTCCAACGTGCCTGTTCAACGCGATTTCTCCCGATCGGCTTGAGGCCGATAAAGACGAGTGGTCGTGGCAAGCGTTCGCGCGGCATGTAGAAGCATATCTGGGAAGCGACAGCCCAAGAATCCCCGCAGGCGAAGAAGCGCCGCAGGGATTTACCAAGATCGGTTGCTGTAAGCGGGACTAACAATCAAAGTTAGTGCCCCCCCTAAAACCAAACGTCAGTACCTCATTATGGGATAACAGACCTGATGGGTTTGCCCCATGCTTACAGGAAAGCGCCCGCCGACCATGGCAGCCGACGGGCGCTTTCCCGAAGTACACCGTTGAATCGCACAGAGGGGAGGAATGCGAATCAAACTCAACAGGGCAGGCTTTTTCATCGCCTACGGCCTGCTCCGTTGCTGCATACAATATAGTTCACCATTGTTTACTTTGCAGTATCAAACCGCGCCGCCACACCTTCTGCATAAGTTAACCCCTGTAAACCTGCCAATTAGGGACAGGTTTATTTTGGCAGGTTTTATCTGGGGAAACATCAATGGAGCCAGCGTTCCGCCACAAAGAGGACAGGCACCTTTGTGGTGGTTTTGGCCACGGCAGAGCCGCTAGAGCCCTGCTGGCCAACGACAGGCGGCCAAGTCGACGTGCATGGGGTCGACAAACGTCACGCCCTCCCCCAGCAGAAGTTCGCGCTGAGCATCGGGGCCGCCAAACGCAAAGCCCTCGCAAATGCTGCCATCGGCAAACACCACACGATGGCAGGGAATCTGACCAGGGCGCGGATTGCTATGCAGCGCATAGCCCACGTACCGCGCACTTCGTGGACGGCCGGCGAGCAGCGCCACCTGGCCGTACGTGGCAACCATCCCCTCAGGGATCTGCTCGACTACCTCGTACACCCGCTCAAAAAAGCCCTCAGACGCCATCGATGCTCCTTTCCGTCCACAACAGCATAAATCAAATGATCCCTCGGGGACGGCAGGGTTGCGGATCATTTGCGGCCTCCGTGCGGCCGATGGTCCGCAACCCCGTCATCGCCGAGGGATCACATGGCATGGCAGGTAGCGTTTGCCCAGATAAAACCTGCCAAAATAAACCTGTCCCTTTTTGGCAGGTCGGTTAGTTGGCAGGATGGAAGAAGGCTACGGCTACGGCACCGGGGCCTACATGGGTGCCGATGGTGGCGCCGATGGTGTGAACGGGCAGCTCGCCCTCGGTGTGGCCAGCCCACAGCGTCGCACTATCCTCGATATACTTCTTGAGCACCGCATCCGAAAGGCCCGTATAGCCGAGCGCCAGTGGCATGGAAAAGTCGACGCCGCCCGCCTTTTCGACCTTTTGGTTCAGCAGGTTGCGACCGTTCTTGGAACCGCGCGCCTTGCCCAGCTGCACGATCAGGCCGTCCTCGGCAGCCACCACGGGCTTTACGTTGAGCAGCGTGCCCACGGCGCCGGCCGCAGCAGACAGGCGACCGCCGCGCACCAGGTACTCCAGCGTCTCGAGCAGGCCGATAACCACCACGCGGTCGCGCACGGCCTCAACCGCCGCCGCGATCTGAGCCGCGCTACGGCCCTCGTCCACCAAGCGCAGGGCATACTCGACCAGCACGCGCTCGCCCAGGGTGACGTTGTTGCTGTCTACCACGAACACATCGCCGCCCGGGGCCTCGGCAAGTGCGGTACGGGCACTCTGATTGGTGCCGGAAAGCTTAGCGCCCACGGTAATAATCACGGCCTCATCGCCGGCTTCACGAACCTCGGCGATAGCCTGCGAAAACGCGTACGGGTTGACCTGACCGGTCTTGGGCAGCTCATCGCGCTCCACGAGCATCTCGTAAAAGCGCTGGTGATCGATGTCGACGCCATCCATGTACACATCGGTACCAAAGGTGACGGACAGTGGCAAAACAGCCAGTGCCGGGTGCTCCGCCGGCGACATATCGCTTGCGGAATCGGTAATAATGCGGACGGACATAGCGAATCCTTTCTTGCGCAGGTCCCGCGCAGGGAATTTTGACAGCAATGTCCCGGCACGGTATACGCGCTCAAACGGGACGATGCAGTTGTTAATGGGAAGCAAATGCCTAGGCTGCCCTACAGCTCGCGCAGGGTGTCGAGAATCGTACGCAGCGACGCGTACATCTGCTCGCGCTGCTCCACGCCCATGGCCTTGCCGGTGGCGTCGAGCACCTCGCGAATAATGCGATCGGCCTCATTCATGCTCTCGCCGCCCAACGTGGTCAGGCGAACCGGGGCGCGATACTTAACGGCGGCATCGCCCGAATCGTCGACCTCGACGTAGCCGCCCTCTTCCAGATGCGCCAGCGTGCGCGAGACGGCAGCGCGGGTCACGCCTGCCATGCGGGCGAGGTCGGCACCAGTCAGGCCGTCCTTGCTGCGCTCAAGATAGTACAGGCACATGATATCGGAACCCTTAAGGCCCAGCCTTGCGCCCTCAGATGCCTTAATGCGCTGGATCTCCTTGTAGAGCCCGCTAATCAGTCCGACAAAGTCCTCAAAACGTGTCTCGTCGTTCTGCTGCATGGGAGACGACCGCCTTTCGCTTGCATGATGCTAACGGGTAAACATCTTAGCCGCATGCCCGAACCCCCGTACCCAAATATCCCAATTGTTAACTCATCAACATAAAAACCACCACAAAGGGGATAGCACCTTTGTGGTGGTTTGTGTGGTGGTTTGGCCCGAGCTAGAGTTCCACGCGCGGGTTATCGCGGGTCACAAGCGTCTTGACGACAACCGTCGCTCCCAGATAGCGCTCAAGCAGCTCGGCTAAGCGATCGATCGCGGCCTGACAGTCCCCCATTCGCTCGGGCTCAACACACTCAATCGCCAGGAACGCATCGGCAGAATCGTCGGACAGAGCCGTTCGAACGCCGTCGCGCCAGTTCCAGCAGCGGCACACGGCACCCGCATCATCGATGTAGGCGAGCTCGCCGGGCAGCGTCGGATCATCTGCCTCCTCGCCAAGCGGCAAGAACGCATCGCCACCGTCGGTCACCTTCAAGCGAAGGTCTCCCTCAATCGCGTGCAAATCCTCGCCTCCCACGGGCAGCGCGTAGGTCAGCGACACCGTGTTGTAAATATCCACCGCCGGTGTGATATGACCGACCGGCTTGCCCTTGAGCACGCGTTTAAGCAGGTTCTCGATTGAGCAACGCGCGCCCTTTTTGGTCTTGAACAGACGATAGGCCTCGCGCCATGCCTTGACCGGTGTGTTCTCGCTGATAGTGTCGCTGGTTAGATGACGCTCCGCATCGATATTGGCGCGATCGAGCAGCGCCGCAATCGCGTCCACGTCCTCTTGAGGAATCTGAGCCGCGGGCTTCATGCCCTTTACGACCACGACGCCGACCGCCGCCTGTGGAAATAGCTCCCAAAATGAATCCTCGGCAACAAAGCTCTTCATACGCTCTCCCTTCATTGTTCGCGCCCGAGCGAGGGCACCTAAACAAAAAGCGCCCCCACAACGGCCACCTTCAAAGTCCTACGGTGCCGTCACAAGAGCGCTTACGCTGTCCCCATCCGGAGAAGGGGACGATATGTCAGGCGCATTGTAACCCGAGTCATCCACACGAGCAAAACCACCACAAAGGCGCCTGCCTCTTTGTGGTGGATATGGACTCGAGGCGACGCTAGTGGCGGAGTCCCAGTAGGCCGCGGCCGCGATGACGGGCCTCGGCGGACACCTGAGCGTGCGGGCCGGCGGCCTTGACGGACTCGGGCAGGTGCGAGTACTTCTTCTCGAAGTTCTCCTCGAACATCACCGCCAGGTTGTGCGCGGCCTCGTCGTAGCGCGCTGTGCTCTGCCAGTACTGGCGCGGCACCAGGATGCCGTCCGGCACACCGTGGCACGTGGTGGGAATGTCGACATTAAAGATATCGTCGTGCAAGAACTCGCTGTCCTCGATGGTACCGTCGAGGGCGCGTGCGACCAGGGCGCGCGTGTAGGCAAGCTCGATGCGATGGCCCACGCCATAACCGCCGCCAATCCAGCCGGTGTTGAGCAGATAGACGCGGGTGCGACCGTCGGCGATACGCTCGCCGAGCATCTTGGCATAGACCATGGGGTCGAGCGGCATAAACGGCTCTCCGAACAGCGAGGAGAACGTAGGCGTGGGCTCGGTGACGCCGACCTCGGTACCGGGAATCTTTGCGGTGAAGCCCGTCACAAAGTGATACATGGCGGCATCGGCCGTCAGGCGCGAGATAGGCGGCAGCACGCCAAAGGCATCGCAGGTCAAAAACAGCACGACGCTCGGGGTGGTGCCCATGCCCTTGGTCCACGCGTTGGGGATATGCTCGACGGGATAGGCAACGCGCGTGTTGTGCGTGATCGAGACGTCATCGTAGTTGGGCTTGCGGTTCTCGTCGAGCACCACGTTTTCGCAGATCGCGCCAAAGCGAACGGCATTGAAGATCTCGGGCTCGTGAAACTCGTCCAAGCCCTCGCACTTGGCGTAGCAGCCGCCCTCGATGTTGAAGATGCCCATGTCGGACCAACCGTGCTCGTCGTCGCCGATCAGCAGGCGCGTGGGATTGGCCGAAAGCGTGGTCTTGCCGGTGCCGGACAGGCCAAAGAACACCGCGGTCTCGTGCGTGACGGGATCCATGCTGGCCGAGCAATGCATGGGCAGCACATCGTCCTCGACGGGCAGCAGGTAATTCATGACGCTGAAGATGGACTTTTTAATCTCACCGGAGTAGCCGGTGCCGGCAACCAGAATCACGCGCTCCTGGAAGTTAATGACCACGGCGACGCTGGAGTTGAGGCCCTTGATGGCAGGGTCGCACTGGTACCCGGGTGCCGCGAGCACGCAAAAGTCCGGCTCGCCGGTGCGCGCAATTTCGCGAGCGAGCGGACGGGCGAGCATCTGCTTAATGAAGAGCGCCTGGCTCGCGCGCTCGCAGGCAACGAGCAGGCGACGCGTGTGGTTGCGGTCGGCACCCGCCATGCCGCGCGTGACGAACACGTCGCGCTCGTTGAGGTAGTCAACGATGCCGGCCTTGATGGCCTCGTAGCTCTCAATCGAAAGCGGGCGGTTGACGGCGCCCCAGGCGATCTTGTCGTGAACATCGGGGGTGTCAACGATAAAGCGGTCGTTGGGAGAACGGCCGGTGCGCTCCCCCGTCTCGATTACCAGCGCGCCGTTGGATGCCATGCGGCCCTCTTCACGGCGGATGGCGTGCTCGACGAGCTCCGCAGCAGGTAGATCGACCAGCAGACGCGGCTGATTCTCGGCGGGATCTTCGACCAGCGTAATACCAAAGTTGGACAGAACTTCTGCAGGGGTAACACCAGGCATGGGGCCTCCTTTAAAAGCGCGTCACGCGGGCGCGGCGCGCACTTTACTCACGTAAAGCCCGTTGTACCCGATATGCAAAAACGTTTTTGCGGCAAGGGCGGCAAGCCCGCCCAACGGTCAAAAATCCCAGGCAAGCGGCCTAGTCATTGGGTAGTCATTGGGGACGTTCTTAAACGACGAGTCGTTGGGGACACTCTTGAACAGGCAACATTCAAGGAGTGTCCCCGGATGCCGGCACAAAAGGAGCGTCCCTAAGTGCCAACTATAGCGGCAAGCCTTGGCCGAGCATGGCGATGGCGCTCATGAGGACCAGCATGCCGGCGGCGTAGGGCAGGACGGCGCCCAGGAGCTCGGCATCCTTGCCGCGCACGTGCACGGCGGCCAGGCCGATGGCAAGCGTCTGCGGCGAGATCATCTTGCCGGCAGCGACGCCAAGCGCGTTCAGCGCGACCATCCAGTAGTCGCTCACGCCCAGCGCGGTGGCAGCCTGGCTCTGGATGGGACCAAACAGCATGCCAGAAGACGTGCCCGAACCGGTCACGAATGCACCGACCGCGCCGATCCACGGAGCCAGAATCGGGTACAGGCCACCGGCGACCGCAATGCAAAACGCGCTGATCGAAGAGATCATGCCCGCATAGCCCATAACCTTGGCACAGCCCAGAACCGAAAGCATGGTAATGACCGTCGGCATCATCTGCTTGACGGTCGCGGCCAGCACCTTGCCCATCATGCGCGGCGAAGCACCCTGAATGGCGCCGCCGACAAACGCCGCCAGGAAAATCCAGACGCCCGGCGTGTTGATCCACGAAAACGTGAGCGTGCCGGGGTTCTCGCCGCAATACACCTGCACCTGGCTCGCAAACGGTGCGAGCGCAGCATGCACGGCAGGCACCAGGTTAGACGTTCCCAACAGCAGCACAAAGATCAGGATGAAGCACGACCAAGCCGAAAGCGCCGACTTAGCGGTGAGCTGCTCGCCGGCCTCGATATTCATGTGGAAGCGTGCGTCCAGATGCCCCGACTTCTCGGCACGTATGGCAAGCGCAGCTGTCAGCGCGAGCGAAACGATGGAACCGACGACGACGGCAAGCTCGGGACCCACAAACATAGCAACGACAAGAGCCGCACCGGCAAAGGACACGCCGGAGAGCACGGCGATGCCCGCCACGCCGTTCAGGCGCTCGGCAACGCCCGCAACATTACCCTGGTCATCGGCGACACGACCCGCAACCAGCACGATAAACAGAGGCATCATCGCAAAGAAAGGCGCCAACTGCACCATCTGAACGGTCGCCAAATGCAGCGGATCCAGGCCCACCAGACCGGCAACGGACACCGTGGGAATGCCAATGGAGCCGTAGGGCGTGGGCACGCCGTTGGCCAGCAGACAGATGAGCACGGCGGGCACGGCCTCAAAGCCCAGGCCCGCGAGCATGCCGGCGGGAATAGCGACAGCGGTGCCAAAACCGGCCATGCCCTCCATAAAGCCACCAAAGCACCAGGCCACAAGCAGCGCCAGAAGACGGCGATCGCTGCTGATGGAGGTGATCATGCTGCCGATCACGTCCATGGCGCCCGTGCGAACGCACAGGTTATACGTGAACACCGCGGCGATGATTACCAAAACGATGGGCCACAGGGCCATCAAAAAGCCTTCGAGCGAGGCGGTCGCGATCTGTGCTGCCGGCAGGTGCCACCATGCGAAGGCAAGCACGCACGAAAGGACAAACGATCCGATGGCGGCTTTCCAAGCTGGCCATTTAAAGCACAGCAGCATCACGACAAGCCAAATGATCGGCACAAGAGCCAGCAAGAATGCGGCGACGTCCATAGGTAGAAGCTCCTTGGTGCCGCGCGGGCGGCATCGTGGTATCACATAACTTCAACAGGATACCGCACGCTCACCGACAATTTACTGCCGCCCCCCGAAAATATTGAACGATCCGTTCAAAAACATGAGTGACACCGTCGCGTCTATACTAGAACGCAGCAATAGAAAGGACCCGCCTTGAGCATCTCGCCCCTCGATAGCATCCGCCGCGCCATCGCCCGCCGCAACGGCATCGCCAACCCCGCCGTATCGGGCGGGGCGCACGGACAGGGCGGACGCATCGAGAATGGCCTCTTCCCCGCCTCGCACACCGCCGAGGAGCTCGCGCGCATCCAAGAGCTGAGTCAGCGCAACGCCGGCGGGCCAAATAGCGGCCAAGCCACACGCCGTCGCCGCGAGCGCGATCGCCAGCCCGGCCCCATCCGCCGCATGGTCAATGCCTGGTGGAACCGCCTGCTCGGCGCCGTCTACGGCGGCGGCTTCTCCACGCAAGAAGCCGAATACGAGGAGCACGCCACCAGCCGCGACTACCTTTGGAATACCCTCGGCACCGCCGTGTGGGGCATGGCGTTTCCGCTGCTCACTATCGTGTCCACGCAACTCGTGGGCGCCGAAGAAGCCGGCAAGTTCTCCATCGCCTTTGTCACCGGCACGCTCATCATGATCGCGTGCAACTACGGCGTGCGCATTTTTCAGGTCTCGGACATCGACGAGAAGACGTCCTTTGCCTCCTACCAGCTCAACCGCTGGCTTTGCGGAGCGATCGCGCTGGCCTGCGGCCTTGCATACAGCAGCGCCCGCGGCTATGACGCGCAGATGGCGACGATCGGCCTGGGCGTCTACCTCTATAAGGTGATCGACGGCATCGCCGACGTGTACGAGGGCCGCCTGCAGCAGGCCGACAAGCTCTACCTAGCCGGCATGAGCCAAACGCTGCGCTCCGTCGGCGTCATCGCGGTCTTTAGCGTGGCGCTGTTCCTTACGCGCAGCATGCCCATCGCGGCCATGGCCATGGGTGTTACAGCGATCGCCTCGCTTGTGCTGGTCACCGCCCCGCTCGCCCTGCTCGAAACCGAAAAATCGCGTCGCGTGAGCATACGCGAAGTCGGCCGCCTTTTTGCGCAGTGTGCCCCGCTCTTTGGCGCGCTCTTTTTGTTCAACCTTATCGAGAGCATGCCCAAATTTGTGATGGAAGGCACGCTGGCCTACAAATATCAGCTGTACTTTAATGCCCTGTTCTTTCCAGCTCAGGCCATTTTGCTGAGCGTTGGTTTTATCTATAAACCGCAGCTCTTGCGTTTGTCGAGCATTTGGGCTAACCCGCGTCAGCGTCGCCGCTTTGACTTAATTATTGTCGCCGTCATGGCGCTGATCTTGGGTTTCACTGGCGCATGCGCCGCATTTATGGCAGGCCCCGGCATTCCCCTTATGAGCTTTATGTACGGCCTCAACTTTGAGCGCTACCGCACATTGGCGCTGCTGATGGTCGTCGCCGGCGGCATCACCGCAGCCATCGATTTTATCTACGCCATTATCACAGTGCTGCGCCACGCCGGCGATGTCACCAAGATCTACCTCATTTGCTTTGCCGTGAGCGTGGTGGTGCCGATGATCCTCATCAATCTACTGGGGCTGATGGGTGCCGTCGTGAGCTACCTGGCTATCATGGCCCTACTGCTGGTGCTGTTGATTGTCGAGTACGCCCACATTCGCAAGCGCATAGAACGAGCCCGCAACCCGTACGGTGTCTAATTAGCTGCCTCGGCCATCGGAATTTGCGATGGAATTACCCGGGCTGGGGTCTTGTTCGGACAATATGCATCACGCAAAACTAAGTGAGTAGACTTTTACCGAATCCCCGACCACACCGACAAAGCACAAGTCTGTGACCTGCGGTTTTATTGAGGCAAACATGTTGGGTGCTCGGCATTTCCAAAAATGTCTACTCACTTAGCCAGCGGGCAGCCAAATGATTATGTAATCCACGTCCCAGAAAAATCATTTGATGGGCAGAAGGGCAAAAGTAGTCAAAAAAGCCCCGTCCCAAATTAGCTACCCTTTGCACCGATTATTCGCCGGGCAGAATGTTCGCATAGAACTCCGCACCATCATCCAGGCGCAGGATGCCCACGCGGCCGAACTCGGAGCCGGTGGCGGCGGCGCAGTCGATGTCGATACGGTCGGGAACGCCGGCGGTATCCTCGCCGCCCAGGCGCACAATCTGCCCGCGGCCCGACTCCTCATCGAGCCCTGCCAGGCCGCCAACCTCGCAATAGCGCCCCAGCGACACCGTGGGCGTGTGGCCACTCACCACGACCGGACCCTTGCCCTCGGCAGAAAGCAGCCCCGTCGGGGCATCCCAATAGCCATGCCGAATCCACAGCAGGTCATCGGACGACTGCACGGCGAGCATTTGCTGCAGCAGCTCGCTATCGGCATCGACGGCTCCCCTGCCATCAGCGCAATCGACACCATGCTCAAGCAAAAACGCACGCGCCGCCTCGGTCTGAATGCCGGCGTGCACCAGCAGATACGGACGCTCGGCAGTCTCTGCCACCGCATAGAGCGGCAGGGCGGCAGCCCAGCGCACCAGCTCCTCGTATGCCTCAAACTCCATTTCGTTGAGCTGCTGGCGCGTGGTCCATCCGCCGTTGATATCCCAGGTCTCGGCATCAAGCGGGTCCTGGCCAATGATCGCGTCGAGCATAATCTGCTCGTGGTTACCCTTAAGCACGCGAGCGTTGGGCAGCGAGCGCACCAAGTTAATGACGCCGACCGGGTCGGGACCGCGATCGACCATGTCGCCCAACACGTACAGCGTGTCGTCGGACGCCAGCGAGATCTTGGAAAGGGCCTCGTCCAGCGCGCGCACGTGCCCGTGAGCATCGGATGTCACATAGATCGCCATGGAACGCCTTTCCCTGCATTACGGCCGAAGCCCGGAGCCACAACTAAAACTTCAAGTTGAACTTAAACGTTACCCATTGTACTCCGTTGCAATAAAGCTGGGAAGTAGATACGAGCCGCCGCCAATAGTCTAGAAAAACGGCTCCGCCTTTGACGATATCACGAACGCCCTCCGTTCAACCCATAAACCCACCATCTTTTGGTACAAATAACCGCAGACAACTGACCGTGCCACGCCAACCTCCCAGGAGCGGACACTATCCATGAACCAGATACTTCTTTTTATCGGCCTCGTCATCATTTTGTGCCTGACCATCAAACCCGTCGGCAAAAAGCTTCCCTTCCCCACCCTGCTCATCTTTATCGCGCTGGGCATGCTGTTGGGCGTCAACGGCCTGGCTCACATCGACTTTAACGACTACGCGCTTACCGAAACCGTCTGCAGCACGGCGCTGCTGTTCATCATGTTCTACGGCGGCTTTAACACCAATATCGACCGCGCCAAACCTGTCGCCGCACCCGCGGTACTGCTGAGCACGCTCGGCGTCGTCATTACCGCCGGCATCACGGGCGCCTTTGCACACTTCGCGCTAGGCTTCGACTGGATCGGCGGCCTGCTGCTGGGCTCGGTCGTGGCGTCGACCGACGCAGCGAGCGTCTTTAGCGTGCTGCGCGAGCACAACCTGTCGCTAAAGGGCGGCACCGACTCGCTGCTCGAGGTCGAATCAGGCTCCAACGACCCTGTCGCCTACATGCTCACTGCCGTGCTCGCCACCCTCGCGGCGGGCGGCGACATTAACATCCCTGTGCTGCTGGCCAAGCAGATCATCCTGGGTGTGGGCCTGGGCCTTGCCATCGGCTGGGCATCGGGCCGCCTGATTGAGCGCGCACACGCAACGGCCGAGGGCGCGCAGACCATCTTTTTGTTCGCCGTGGCGATCGTCGCCTACGCGCTGCCGAGCTATCTGGGCGGCAACGGCTTTTTAGCCGTGTACCTTGCCGGCATCGTGCTAGGCGCGAGCGACATCACCGGTAAGGTCGAGCTGGCGCACTTCTTCGACACCCTCACCGAGATGGCCGAAATGACCATCTTCTTTTTGCTCGGCCTGCTCGTGACGCCCGCCCGCCTGCCGCAAATGCTGCTACCGGGCCTGGCACTCATGGCGTTTATGCTCTTCGTGAGCCGCCCCATCGCCGTCGGTCTGCTCCTGGCGCCCTTTAAGACAAACCCTCGCCAGGTAGCGCTCGTAAGCTGGGCGGGCCTACGCGGCGCGGCTTCGGTCGTCTTTAGCCTCTTTGCCGTGGTGGCCGGCGTTCCCGGTGGACATGACCTGTTTGACCTGGTCTTTGTGATTGCCGTGTCGAGCATTGTGGTGCAGGGTTCGCTACTGCCGGCGGTGGCGAAGAAACTCGACATGATCGATGCAGCAGGCGATGTACGCCGCACGTTTAACGACTACCGCGACGAGGACGGCATGTCGTTTGTTAAGCTCAAGGTTGGCGCGGGGCATCCGTTTGCCGGGCGCTCGCTTGCCGATATTGGCAACGCTACGAACATGCTCGTCGTCCTGGTGCTGCGCGATGGCGCGCATCCGGTACTGCCCAACGGGGATACTGTGATCAAGGAAGGTGACCTGTTGGTGATGGCTGCCCCGACGTTTGAAGAGCGTGCCGAGGTTACGCTGCGCGAGGTCACCGTGACACCCCACGGTCGCCTGGCGGGGCTGCGCCTGCGCGACGTGCCGCAAGGCAAGCACCCGTTTATCGTCGTGATGCTCAAGCGCGATGGCCAAACGATCATCCCCGACGGCAACACCCATATATACGCCGGCGACAAAGCCGTCATCGCCACCCTGGCGTCGTAGCGGCCAGGGGCAGCCGTCCCGAATTGGCTACATTTGAGCACCAATCGCCCCGGCTGGGGTCTCGTTGCGAACAATTAGCGCCTCTCAAAACTAAGTGAGTAGACTTTTGCCGAATCGCCGACCATGTCACCAAAGCACAAGTCTGTGACCTGCAGGTTTATTGAAGCAAATTAGTCGTGTGCTCAGGATTTCCAATAAAGCCTACTCACTTAGCCAGCGAGCAGTCAAAATAGAACGGTCGTGAGCTCATTAGACTCCATTGCAACGGCTTATCGTGCATTTTCGCGCAGCTGCGGATGCAGGCGCCCTATGCCAAATTAGCTACCCTTGTCACATTCCTAGTCATCGTCGACGGCAAAATCACGGAGGTCGAGGCCTTCGCGTTCGGCTCGGTCTAGAAGCTCTTGAGGGGACTCATCCTCGATATCCACTACGTCGAGCATGGCAGCCGGAAAGCCCACGCCCACTGCACTCCCCGCGCGATCGAGCAGGCTCTCGCGCAGTTGGTCTACGTCCACATCGATCTTCATGGTGTAACCTCCCACCGGGGAATCGCGTCCAAACAAACCGCACATCCCAAATGATGTGCAATAAACCCCAGATACGGTCATAATAAAATAATGAACATCTGGGAGGTTGCGGACGATGGATAAGCTCGATGCCATGACGGAACAAGTCAGAGATTTTTGCGACGATCGAGGCTGGCGCAAATATCACACGCCAAAAGAGCTTGCCATCGGCATGGCGACTGAGTCCTCCGAGCTCCTTCAGCTCTTTCGTTTTATGAGCGACGAGCGCATTGCAGAAATGTTCGAAGACACCGAGCAGCGCCAAGTCATCGAAGACGAAATTGCCGACATGCTTCTTTTCCTCCTGCGTTTTGCCGATTTAAATAGAATCGATCTCCCAGCTGCGCTCTCGTCCAAACTCAAACGCAATGGCGAGCGCTACCCCATCAACGCATCATCCAACGAATACAGAAAGGCGGGCCACCGTGAGTAATGAGTTCGCCCTTCGGCAATACACGCTTCCCCTGCCCCAGCCCTTTGAGACAAGCGAATCGCTTCAGGACTTTGGAACGCCAAAGCCTGGAGCCCATCATGACGAAAGTTGGCCCGTCCTTTACATTCTTACCAACAGCAGAAACAAGACGGCATACATCGGCCAAACAACCAACTACCAGCGCCGTATGAAACAACACGCTGCAAACGTGGACAAGGATTTCGATCGAACACTTCTGATCGACAACCCTACATTCAATCAATCAGCGACATTTGAGTTTGAAAACAGGCTCATCGAACTGTTCTGTGCCGACGAAAAATACCAGGTCACCAATGCCAACAACGGCTATGCCCAATTCGATTATTTTGAGCGGCCTCAATATCGCCAGAAGTTCCGAGACCTCTGGACAAAGCTTCGCGAAGAAAACTACGCGATTCATCCGATTGAAGAGCTCGAGAACTCCGATCTGTTCAAGTTCTCGCCTTTCAAGACGCTTACGCCCGACCAATACGAAACGATCGAGACGATTTATAAACGTCTCGAACAGGAGCATGAAGACACAAAACATGGCGGCTCAAAAAGAGAACGTATAACCGTCGTGAATGGCGCGCCGGGAACAGGTAAAACAATCCTCGCCATTAGTCTCATGTTCAAAATCAAAAATGAGCCCAACCTTTCCGGCCTGCGAGTCGGTTTTGTCACCCCGATGGATTCTCTGAAGAAGACCCTCAGGAAACTCACGCACTTCCTTCCAGGGCTAAAGCCTGGCGATATCTTGAGCCCCAGTGACGTAACCAAAAATGATCGTTATGACATCCTACTTGTCGACGAAGCACATCGACTGGGTAATTATCTAAGCATGGGCGCCGGCATTGGGGCTTTTTACAACACCTGCGATCGCCTCGGCCTTCCGCATACGAGCAACCAGGTTGACTGGATATTCAAATGCTGTGACAAGGCGTACCTGTTCTACGACCCCAAACAGCAGGTTCGCGCATCCGGACTCAATCGAGACGGCCTTGAGCAGCGACTCAATCAGCTCGAAGAAGCGGGCATTGAAACTGAAGAGTTCAGCCTAAGCACACAAATGCGCGTACGCGGTGGTGACGAATACCTCGATTTTGTCTATGACTTACTCAACAACAAGGCGTTTATGCATACCGGCATGAAGTTCAACGAACTCTTTTCATCGGAGCCTTACGATTCGCGAGCCGGGGATCCGGACAGCGATATCCCCAGATACCAGTTTGGAATCGTCGACCGATTTGAGGATTTCTGTTCCCTGCAGCAAGCCAAGGAAGAAGAAGTTGGTCTATCCCGCATGACGGCAGGCTTTGCGTGGAAGTGGGAAACGAAGAAACACAAAAACGCTTTCGACATCGTCATCGAGGGTATCCCCAAACGCTGGAACTCAACCCAAAAGGATTGGGTTAATTCTGCCAACGCCGTCAACGAGGTTGGATGCATCCACACGGTGCAGGGCTACGACCTCAATTACGGATTCGTCATTCTGGGGCCAGACATTTACTACGACACCGATAAAGGAGCCGTCTGCGTTAACAAAGCGAACTTCAAAGATGCCGTCGCAAAGAAAAAGGCGAGCGAAGATGAGCTACGGAAGATTATCGTCAACGCCTACTATGTCCTCATGACGCGTGGCATGCTGGGAACGTATCTCTATGTGTGCGACCCCGCGCTCAAGGAGTATTTGTCGCGGTATATCCCGGTGATTTAGACGCAGGACAGACGTCGCAAATCTAAGGCGTTACTCAAACGTTAAACACACGAACATATTTTCGTGTTTTATACTTGAGCTAGACAACCACAGCATGGTATAAAAGAGCTGCGTTCCGCTATGGAGGGCAGTCAAGGGCCGGGGGATCCCCCCGGCATTTTCTTTTTTGAAAGGCTGTTTCATGAACGAACTGCCCGCATTCCCCGACAAATCAAGGCGCCGCCCAGAAAAGATCAACTCGAGCGACGAGCGGGCACGAGTCCAGCAATCCATCGCCCGCGGCTACGATGACCTCGTCAACGGCCGCATGCGTCCTTGGAAACAAGCAAAAGCAGAGGCAGATCGGATGCGAGCCATCAGGTAAGGTCACCCCTCCCCCATGTAACCATCCTGTAAATCATAGCGGCGCAGTCGAGTTTTACCGTGATGCGGTCGCGCCGAGCGCTCCACTGTGCTAAAGTATCCCGAACGTTCAAACGACTACGAGGGGAACTAGAAGATGGCACGTGTGCACAACTTCTCAGCTGGCCCGGCCGCGCTGCCTACAAGCGTGCTCGCCGAGATCGCCGACGAGATGATGGACTACCGCGGTTGCGGCATGTCCGTGCTCGAGATGAGCCATCGATCTAGCATGTACCAGCAGATCATCGATGACGCCGAGGAAACCCTGCGCCGCCTGCTGAGCATCCCCGACAACTACCGTGTCCTGTTTTTGCAGGGCGGCGCCACGCTGCAGTTTGCGGGCATCCCCATGAACCTCATGCGCCGCGGCCGCGCCGGCTACGTCGTGACCGGCAACTTCGCCAACAAGGCGTACAAGGAGGCCGCCAAGTACGGCGAGGCCGTGCTGCTCGCGAGCTCCGAGGACACCAATTTCGACCGCATTCCCACCATGGCCAATATCAACGCGCGCATTGCCGCCGAGGCCGCGGGCGACGGGCTCGACTACGTCTACATCTGCCAGAACAACACCATCTTTGGCACCATGTACCACGAGCTGCCCAACTGCGGCGATGTGCCGCTGGTCGCCGATGTCTCGAGCTGCTTTTTGTCGCAGCCGCTCGACGTTGAGCGCTACGGGCTCATTTACGCCGGCGCGCAGAAAAACGCCGGCGCCGCGGGCGTGACCGTGGTTATCGTGCGCGACGACCTCATCGCCGATGGCCCCGCCTTTGCGCAGACGCCGCAGTACCTGGACCTTAAGACCCAGGCCGCCAAGGGCTCCATGCTCAACACGCCCAACACCTTTGGCATCTACGTGTGCGGCAAGGTATTCCGCTGGGTGGAGCAAGCCGGCGGACTAGCCGCCATGGCCGAGCGCAACTGGGCCAAGGCCAACCTGCTCTATGACCAGCTCGAGCACAGCGAGCTGTTCCATGGCACCACGCAGGCCGACAGCCGCTCCATCGCCAACGTAACCTTCCGCACCGGCGACGCCGATCTCGACGCGGCCTTTGTCGCCGGCGCGGCCGAGCACCAGATTCAAAACGTCAAGGGCCATCGCCTGGTGGGCGGCATGCGCGCCAGCGTCTACAACGCCGTAACCATGGAAGATGTGCAGGCACTGGCCTCGTACATGAAGGACTTCGAAGTGCAGCATAGTTTGAGTCCGCGATCTAACTAGCCCGCAACCCGCGGGCCGACCAGCCACTTCAAACCACTTGTTATAAACAAACCCGCTAAGGAGTTTTTCATGCGCAAGATCAAAACCATCGACGACATAACCAAAGACGGCAAGGTCGAGTTTGGCGAGGGCTACGAGTTTGTGGGCACCGCCGAGGAGGCCGACGCCATCCTGATGCGCTCCACCGACCTGCACGGCTACGAGCTGCCCGAGGGCATCCGCGCCATCGCCCGCTGCGGCGCCGGCGTCAACAACATCCCCGTCGAGGAGTACGCCAAGAAGGGCGTCGTCGTCTTTAACTCCCCCGGCGCCAACAGCAACGCCGTCAAGGAGCTCGTCCTGGGCATGCTGGTGCTCTCGAGCCGCGGCGTGGTGCAGTCGATGAACTGGGTGCGCGACAACGCCGACGACCCCGAGATTCAGGTCGACGCCGAGAAGGCCAAGAAGGCCTTTGTGGGCCGTGAGCTCAAGGGCAAGCGCATCGGCGTCATCGGTCTGGGCAACGTGGGCTCCAAGGTCGCCAACGCCTGCGTCGATCTGGGCATGGACGTCTACGGCTACGATCCGTTCATTTCCGTCGAGCACGCATGGGTGCTGAGCCGCGAGGTGCAGCGCGTGGGCACGCTCGAGGACCTCTGCCGCGGCTGCGACTACCTCACCGTACACGTGCCCAGCAAGGCCGACACCATCGGCATGATCAGCACCGAGCAGATCGACCTGCTGGCCCCGGGCGCCGTGCTCATCAACTATGCGCGCGAGACCATCATTGACGAGGACGCCGTCGACGCCGCCCTGCGCGCGGGCAAGCTGAGCTGGTTTAGCTGCGACTTTGCCACGCCCAAGACCGTCAAGATGCCCAATACGTTTATCACCACGCACTCGGGCGCCGGCACCGGCGAGGCCGAGGCCAACTGCGCCGATATGGCCATCAGCGAGCTCAAGGATTACCTGGAGAACGGCAACATCGCGCACAGCGTCAACTACCCCGCCTGCAGCATGGGCAAGGCGCGCGCCGCAAGCCGCATCGCCTGCCTGCATGCCAACGTGCCCAACATGATCGGCCAGATCACGGCAATCCTGGCCAAGGACAACGCCAACGTGCAGCGTATGACCAACGAGTCCGCCGGCGAGAACGCCTACACCATGTTCGACACGGACGAGCACCTAGATAGCAGCACCATCGAGGCGCTCAAGCAGATTCCGTCGATGTATCGCGTACGCGTGATCAAGTAGCGTCGGCGCCAAGCCTGCCAGACAGGCAATGAAGCTCATTCGGCCCCCGTTTTCGCGAAACGGGGGCCGATTTCGTTGCTCCGGCTGGTTTTGAAAATGCTACCCAGAATAAGTTTTTTCGGATAATAGACAGTACTACCCAAATCACTGAGCGCACCTACTCTGATAAACAGCTTTATCAGGGACTTTAGTAGGTAAAAATCGATCTCTATATGCCAAATTTAAGGTGACTGTCCATTTTCCGAAATAACTTGTTCTGGGTAGCGTTTTTAAAGCCTATTTCAAAGACCAACTGAAGCCTTTTCGTAACCAAGCCCTAGCTCACGCGACCGTTTTCCACCAGCGCGGCTACATTCCCGCCCAATCGATAAAAATCTCCTCACGAAGCCGCCGTTCGAGCTCCTGCTGCCGCGGCGTCTTGTCTTTCAACGGCACATCAAGATAGGACATGATGAGTTCCATCACCACGCGGAAGGCATCGGAGTCGACCAGCTGACCATAGGTCATCAGAACGACAGGATATCCCATCGCTTGAAGGGCCGTCGTTCGATCGGAGTCCGAGATCTTGGATTCTATGGATCCGTGAATGGCTTTACCTTGACATTCAACCAGGCACTCTCTGCTGCCGTCCTTATTTGACAGCAGGATATCGGCGTAGCGCCTATCAAGCCCCGAAATCAGGCGGGCGCTGCGCGTCATGCGAATCTCGACGTTATTGGTAAGGCGCAGCCCTTCGCCGCCGCGCAACCTCGTAAGGCCAAACAGCATCGAAGCCTGGACCTCGAGCGGCGATGCCACAACCCCCGTAATGCATTTCGCGGCACGCGTGAACGATTTAGCACCGCGGAGCCCCTGGATCTTATTGGCGAACTCTGTAAGTTCAGAGAGCTCAATCAAGGGCGGTCGTTTCCACAGGTCCGTTGGATTCCCCGAGGCATCCTTTACGTTTTCCCAGCCCAACCGTGCGTCACCCCACCGGCTCCCATACGCCTGCTCAAGTGCCGACTTTACCTGAGGCGCAATCTTGCACACGGCAAAGGTGCCGCACATCTCATACATGCACATGATCAGGCGCTCATTTGAGACCGAGGAAGCCAGGGTCAGCAGGGTAAAGAGCGGAGACGCAACATCAAGGCCAAACTCTGTCTGCCGCACGGAGCCAAACGGCCTCTCCCCGTTCCAGACATGCCTGACAATTCGACCGCCCTTACGCCCGCAGCCGCCCCGCGCCAACACGTGTAACGGAGTGCCCAGGAAATACTTGACAAGCGGATGCTCACAAAGATGCTCCCTGCGCGGATCGTCCGCAGAATCGGGCAGGTCCGGCATTATTGCCAAGACCTGCGGAGGTATCCGGTGATACCGAAAGGCAGATATGTCGCACAGCATGTCATCCATGAAGGATACCTACCCATTGCGTCGTTTGAGAGCCTGCCCGGACGCCAAACGCGATGGCTCGGCCTGCGAACGGTTAATACTGCTACGCACACGTCGCGAATCCTCCAGGTGGCTTACAATCGGTTTTGGAAGCAAACTGATTGTGAGGTTACATATGGTTGATGAAAACTTTGCCTGGCGGCTTACGCAGGAGCTCGTGAAGATTGATAGCTCGGACCCGGGCGCCTACGAAGGCGAGATCGAACACTTCATTAAGAGGCTCATTGAACAGCAGCTGGCGCAGCTTGATAGTCCTGCGCTCGATGCCGTGCAGGTTGCAGAGCTCGAAGTACTCCCCGGGCGCCGCAACCTTATGGTCACCGTGCCGGGTGTGAGCGACGAGGCGCGACTCGTCTACATCTGCCATATGGATACCATCACCCTAGGAGATGGCTGGGACGCGGACACGCCGCCGCTTGGGGCGGTTGTGCGCAACGACAAACTCTATGGCCGGGGCGCCTGCGACATGAAGGGTGGTCTGGCTTGCGCCATTGCCGCGCTTATCCACGCACTCGAGCGCGTGGCGGCAGAGGGCGAGCTGCCCCACCGCGGCTTCTCGCTTATTTGCTCGGTCGACGAAGAGGACTTTATGCGCGGCTCCGAGGCGGCCATCGATGCCGGCTGGGTCGGCTCGCGCGAATGGGCGCTGGACACCGAGCCCACCGACGGACAGATTCAGGTGGCGCACAAGGGTCGCACATGGTTCGAGATCGAGATGACCGGCGTCACGGCGCATGCGAGCCAGCCCTGGAAGGGAGCGGATGCCGTCGCCGCCATGGCCGAGGCCGTATGCTCGCTTCGTCGCGCGTTTGCGGCGCTGCCCGCACATGAGGAGCTGGGTCCTTCGACCATCACGTTTGGACAGATCGAGGGCGGCTACCGCCCCTATGTCGTGCCCGACCACGCCAAGGTCTGGGTCGATATGCGCCTGACGCCGCCGACCGATACGGCCGCCGCGACGCGCATGGTAGAGCAGGCCATCGCCGGCGCCGAAGCCGCAATCCCCGGTTGCCATGGAAGCTATACCGTGACAGGCGACCGCCCCGCCATCGAGCGCGATCCGGTCTCTCCCCTTCTAGCCGCGCTCAAGCGCGCCGCCGATGACGTGACAGGCGCGGAGGCGAGCGTCGGCTTCTT
The DNA here is from genome assembly GCF_052121015.1 of Collinsella sp. LCP19S3_F2. Classification (NCBI taxonomy): domain Bacteria; kingdom Bacillati; phylum Actinomycetota; class Coriobacteriia; order Coriobacteriales; family Coriobacteriaceae; genus Collinsella; species Collinsella sp. LCP19S3_F2. The sequence continues at coordinate 209,340 of NZ_JBQKFA010000003.1, read as the reverse complement.
TACCGGCTACACCGACACTGCCGTCATTGCCGGCAAGACGGGTAACCGCAACTGCATGAGCTATGGCCCAGGCTCGCTCGCGCTCGCCCATAAGCCCAACGAATATGTGCCCCACGCCGACATCGTTCGATGCCAGCGGGTGCTGATCGCGCTCGCCGACAACACGCTCTGGGGCGCGAATAGCCAAGTTGGGGCATAATAAGCCGCGAACAAACCGACTCGCGCGTTAGGACTGTCCATGAAAGCTCTTCCGTTTCCCTGCATCCGCCCGGCTCAGGACCGTGCGCTCGAGGCGCTGCCTGCGATGGACGGCATTCTGAGTGACAACGAAGCCCTGCGCGGTGCGATTGCCGATGGGCTCATGCTCAAGGATCCAGGTGCGGCATACTACGTGTACGAGTGCTCGGGAGAGCCGGGACGCGTAACGGGTGTCGTAGCGATCTGCCCGGTCGGCGTACTGACGGGTAGCGACGAGGCTGCCGCCGAGAGCGTCGACGCACTCGCCGCCGCGCGCGCGATCACCGAGCTCAAGGTGCAGCCGCGCCCCGTGTCGCTCGCCTACGAAGCCTCGCCCGTCATGGATATCATCCTTGGCGCCGCCAAAGAGGGCGCATCGCTCTACGCCGTCACCGATCCCGCAGGCATCACGCATCGCGTATGGGAAGTCAAGCGCGAGGACGCCGTTGCCGCCATCCGAGCCATGCTCGATCAGGCACCGGAGCCGGCGCCGGCAGACGACCCCGCCTACGCTGCCGCGCTGGCAGGGGCGGCGCAGCTCCTGGCAGACGAGGCCCGCGCAGCCGGCACCTACACGGGCAAAGAGCCGTTCAACTTTACCGTGGCCGTGCTGTTCCCCGCCGCGCAGGTCAGCGGCGGCGCGCCGCAGGTTCCGACGGGTCTGCTCACCCACCAGATCGCACGGTTCTAGCGAACTCAAACGCGAAGCAGGAAAACCCAGCATCCAAACAAACAAGGGGCGGAGATGCAATGCCCGTGCATGCATCCCCGCCCCTTTCGCATCAAACAATTACGCCGGCAAACCGCGCCGCGCCCGCGCTACCCGCGCCGCGGGCCCGCTGCCGCCACGAGCGGCTCTAGCCCCAGCTCACGCGCGTAATCCTCCTGCGTAAAGACTTCGACCAGTTCAAACGTATCGGTTGCATCGTCAAACGCAAAATGCAGAACCGAGCAGTTGCCCGGCACGCGCTCGCGCTCGTCGGCCGCCGCTCCCCTAGAGTGATCCAAAAACTCCTTGATGGCCGAGGCATGGCTCACCGCGAGCACGCACGAATGGTCCGGGCGTCGCATAAGATCGGTCAACGTCGTCACCATGCGCTCACGTACCTGCATCTGGCCCTCACCGCCAAACTGACGATAAAAGTCACGCCACGGACGCTCGGGCATCAGCATCACGCGCTCGGCCTCAAAGTCGCCAAAGAACCACTCGCGCAGGCCATCCAGACGCTCGTAGGCAAGGCCCGGCCACAGGCTGGCGATAGTCTGCTCGGTGCGGTGCAGCGTCGAGGTGTAGGCGTGATCGGGCTTAACGCCACGCGCACGCAAGAACATGCCGGCACGCGCCGCCTGCTCGCAGCCCAACTGCGTGAGCGGCGAATCGCTCCATCCCTGAATAATGCGTTTAAGGTTGAATATTGTCTGTCCATGACGGACCAGATACAGATCTTTGTTCATAGGGGTCCTTTCGTTCGTTACCAATCAAGGAGCGAAAACGCCCCGTCGCAATAGCCAAAATGAAGCACGGCACCGTTGTCGGGCTGCTCTCCCCCGCCGGTCACGCATCTAAGAAACTCCTGGCAGGCAGAGCCATGAGAGACCGCAAGCACACGATCGTGCTGCGGTCGGGCCATAATACGGGACAGCGCCGCGACCATGCGCGCCCGAAGCTCGCCTTCCGACTCGCCACCAAAGGCCACCGGATAATCGCCCCAGGGCTGCGGCGGCATATCGCGATTTGATGTGCCCTCCAGCGTGCCCAGGCGCCACTCGCGCAAATCATCGACCGGCTCTATGGGAAGATCCTCGCCAACGATCAGCTCGGCCGTGTGGCGCGCCCGACCCAACGGAGACGAATACGCGTGGTCAAAGGAGATGCCGCGCGCCTCAAACGCCGCGCGCGTCGCCAGTGCCTGCTCGCGCCCGCGCTCCGTGAGCGGCGAGTCTTGCCAGCCCTGCAGAATGTTCTGCACGTTAAGCTCGGTCTGCCCATGCCGAACCAAATACAGATCGGACACACGCCCTCCCCTCGCACCACCACAAAGGGGACAGGCACCTTTGTGGTGGTTTGCCGCCGGATCGCGCCGCAACGACGCAACTACACCAGCACGTCGGCAAGCGGACGCTTGGGCACGTGATGCACCTGCGCCTCGTCGCGCCAGTAATTAATAGAACCGTCGGGGTTGGAATCGATCGCGTCGATAACCTGGGTCTCGGCCGGCACGCCAAAAGCCATGATCAGCTTGAGCTCGTACTTGTCGTTATCGAGCCCTATCACATCGATCGCGCGGGGCGTAAAGGCCTTGAACATGCAAGCCGCCACCTCGGGCGTTGCGCTGCGCGCGGCGAGCATCATCGTCTGAGCCGCGATGCCCGTGTCGACCTCGGTGATAGGCGCGGCGGGTTTGCCGGGAACGGTGCGCTCGGCAAGAATTGCAATGTAGCCGGTCGGACGCTCGCCCTCGGCAGGACCCGGCCAGTCCTTGAGCGCCCCGGCCCATGCAAGCTCGTCAAACACGCGAGCGCAGTCCTCGGCACCGCTCACCACATGAAAACGCAAGCGCTGAGCATTGGCGCCACAGGGAGCCAGGTGCGCCAGCTCTGCCAGCTCGAGCAAAAACTCGCGCGGCACGCGCATGGACTCGTCAAAACGGCGGCATGTGCGGGCGCGACGGACCAGCGCATCAAACGCATCCAGGCCAAGCTTTTCGCAACCCTGCTTTGCCATCGACTCGACGCTCGACGGCACCACGGGAACTGCTTCGTTCATAGGGACCCCCAAAAAGCCAATTGTTCTTAGGAAAATCTAACCTAAAACGCAGGCAATAACGAACAGAGCTGCAATGTTCTACACCTGTTGAATAGAAAATCGCGACGTGGGGAACAACGGAAACAAATCGGGGCCTTTGGGTTACGTTTCGCCCTCCCCGGCCCATACGCCAGCGCCTTTAGGCGATACTGGTTGTAACGATCGCGGCTTACGCCGCACGGAAAGGAGGCCTCATGGGCATCTTTAAGAATGACGACCAGCAATCGAGTCTGTTTGGATTTGACGAGAAAAGCATGGCAGGCAAGGCGATTAAAGCCGTGCGCTGGATCTACGCCGCCACGGGTGTCATCGCGCTCATCGCCGGCATCGCGCTGCTGTTTGCACCCGCTAAGACCCTCGTCTTTTTGACGACCGTACTGGGCTTCTACTTTGTGATCACGGCTGGCGTCAGGCTGTTCACCGCCATTTTTGAGCCGCTGCTGCCCGCCGGCTGGCGCGTCACGAGCATCCTCGCCAACCTGCTCATCATCTTGGGCGGCGTGGTGATCCTGCGCAACCAGGCGCTTTCGACCGCGACGCTCAGCACGCTTGTGGTGGTCGTGGCCGGCTTTGGCTGGATTGTCGAGGGCATCATGTCGATTCTGGAGTCCGAGCTTTCTTCCAACCGCGCCCTCGCCATCCTGAGCGGCGCGCTCTCCATCATCGCCGGCGTGTTCGTGTTCATCTATCCGCTGTGGTCGGCAAAGATGCTCGTCATCTTTACCGGCGCTGCACTCCTGGTGTTTGGCGTGACGCTGGTTATTCGCGCTATCCGCTTTGGCAAGCTGGTGCACTAGATGCCGCGAACGCTGTTTATTGATGCCGACGCCTGCCCGGTCACGCGTGAGTCGATCGACTGCGCGCGACGGGCGGGTGTTGCCGTGGTTGTCGCCGGCAACAGCACGCAAAACCTGGAGCGGCACATTCGCCGTGACGACCCGCGCGATGCCGAGCACGCGCGACGTGGCTTTTGGGTCACAACGCTCGACGTGAGCGTAGGCGCCGATAGCGCCGACTTTGCCATTATCGAGCGTCTGCAGGCGGGCGACGTGGTCGTGACACAGGACATTGGCCTGGCCAGCATGGTGCTCGGTCGCGATGCCGCCGCCATCGGCGTGCGCGGGCGCGTGTACGACAAAGCCACCATCGATATGCAGCTGTTTATTCGTCACGAAGAAAAGAAGGTGCGCCGCGCCGGCGGTCGCACCCGTGGACCGGCAGCCTTCACCAGCGAAGACCGCGCCCGCTTTAAGCGCAACCTCACCGACCTGCTGCGCTAACCAAGGTAGATTTTTGGGACATGCCTAAAAATCTACCTTTTTGTTTTGGCGATTGGCGCGCATCCAACGCCGGTCATGGCGGTAGATGTTTGAGGCATGCCCCAGTTTTTACGGGATACCTCAAACATCTACTTAGAGGCCAAAAGCGGAAAGGATAAGGCCCCAGCCGGCGCCGATGACGTACATCATGACCAGGAACACGGCGTTTTCGCGGGCGCTGCGGTTGGTGCGGAACAGCACCAGGTAACCCACGCCGGCAGAAATGAGTGTACCGGCGAGCATCGGTGCCAGCTGCAGCGCGCCTTCCAGATACAGCTGCGTAATGGCCACGCTCGCCGAGCAGTTGGGAATGAGGCCGACAAGCGCCGAACCCAGGACGGCGAGCGTCTCGTTGCCGCGCAGGAACTGCTCGATCGCGGACTCGCCAAAGGTCTCGAGCACGGCGACCAGAATCAGCGTCACCAGGAAAATGAATACCGAAACCTGCACGGTGTGCGAAATCGCGCTGCGGATAATCGACAGGAAAGGCGCGCCTTTGCGTGAGTGGGAGTGACCGTGGTGGTGTTCGTGCTCGCCCTCGTGTCCGTGGTCGTGGCCATGTCCGTGGTCACGCTCGTCCTCGTCTTCATCACAACCGCAATGATCGCGCTCGCACAGCTCATGGATGTGGTCGGCGCTCACGCCCGCCTCGGCCACCTCGTCGATGATGTCACCGCCGCTGTGATCGTCATGTGCGCAGTTAACGTGCGCCGGATTGGCAGCGGTTCCCAACACGGTACGGCGGATCGCCGCATGAGCACGGGCGTTGCGACGCAGGCCGCGAATGGCGGCATCCACGATAAAGCCCGTGACCAGCGCGATCAGCGCCTTCGAAGCCAAAAGCATCGCCATAGTCTGCACGGGAACCTGCTCGGCAAGCAGCAGTGGCAACATCTCGTCGGAGGTCGAGAGAAACACCGCCACCAGGGTGCCCAACGTCACGACGCGACCGGCGTACAGCGTTGCCGCCATCGCCGAAAAGCCACACTGCGGCACCATGCCCAGCAACGAGCCAACCACGGGGCCAGCGGCGCCGGCACGCTTGATGGCGCCGTTGACGCGATCGCCCGCCACATGCTCTAACGTCTCGAGGGCCAGATATGTCACCAACAAGAACGGCACCAGCGAGAGCGTGTCCTTGCCGGCGTCGAGCAAAATATCAATCAGCAAATCCATGACGGATGGAACCTTTCGTGTCTTTCGGCAGCATTGTAAAAGTCCTAGCGGTCAACTAGGGTATTGTAGTTGTCCTAGGCGTGATGCCAATAGTTGCCTGTGGTAAACTATCATCTCGCCACATCTCAATGACCCCGAGCTGCACGACGCGGCCCGTCCAAGGAGCAGTATATGAACGTTTCGCAAGCACTCGAATACGAGCGCCAGCCGTTTATCCCCATGTTCATCTATGGCGATCACGCCGCCATGGAATCCGAGCGTCAAAAAGGCGAAGAGGCCCTCAAGGTGCTCGAGACCGAGTACTTTACCGCCGAGGGCGACCCTGGCTTCGACTTTGCCACCGTGCGCGACCTGGCCGACCGCAACCGCGACCTATGCGACCAGATTGGCGAGGCGCGCCTGCGCAACGTGACGCCCGCGACGCTTTCGCGCGGCCTGTCCGACGCCGATACCTGCGCCGCCATCGGCAAGATGCAAAAGCGCACCGCCGCGTCCGTCATGCGCGAGATCCGCGGCGACCGCGATGCGCTCGGCGTGGCGTACGCCCGCAAGCCCATCCAGGGCACGGTGCTCGGCATCGACATCGAGACCACCGGCCGCGCACCCGAGCGCGGCTACATCATCAACGTGGGCTGGGAGATCATGGAGCTCACCAGCGACGCCATCCCGCACGACGCCGAGGCGCACTACTGCGGCCTGCCCGATATCTACCGCGGCGAAGATGTGCCGCTGTCGAATATCCATCACATCACCTGGGACGACATCGACGGCAAAACGCCCTTCCGCGAGAACAAGGAGCTGCAAAAGCAGCTGCTCAAGCTCATGAAGAAATACCCGTACATGGCGCACAACGCCGCCTTTGAGGACAGCTGGTTCAAGATCCATCTGGACGGCTATGCCGAGGCGCGCCGAGCCGGCAAGATTATCGTCATCGACTCGCGCCAGATCTGCCGCAGCCTGGACGCCGACGTGCGCTCGCTCCCCCGCGAATCCGCGCCCGCCGCGCTCGAGAACTGGGCACGCCGTCGCGGCACCCTCGCGCCCGACGCCAACGAGCAGCACCTGGGCCTCGACGACACCGACCTCATGCTCCGCACGGTGCAGGCCGAGTTCAACCTCAAGAACCTGTTTGCCAAGTAGATTGCCAAGCAGAGGCGCCATTCGCGAGCAATACTTGCCGGACCATAGCGCCCCGCGCAAAAGCGACACGCCGAGGCGCCCCTCTCAAGCGACGCAATACGGGCCGATGTCCAAGCGGATATCGGCCTGTTTTTCGCGCCGTACAACGCGGCCCTCCAGTCCCCGATGTCTAGCCGCCGCATAACCAAGAACTTCATCTGCGCATGTTCAAGCCAAATTGCACATTTTTGTTGACGCCGCCTTTGCATCAAAACGATGCTGATCAGCATCAGTTGTGGAGGTCTGCGTAGCCAGCGAGCTGCGACAATGCTCCAAATATCATCTTTCTCCATCATTGACGTCAAGCGCTTGGACAGCTTTTGTTATGCCGCGACATTTTGCCTTGGCGTTCATTGCGAACCCCGCCGCCTGGTCTGCCATGCTATCTGTATGAGTATCGTACTTTCACATAACACGGCAAAAGCGGTCTACCAAGCCGCATACTCGGTATCCGCAATTGGCACCGAGCCCTGCAGCCCTGCCAAGATCTACGGGGCGCGCCCCAGCAAGGAGCTGCTCGACTCTGCCGCCGACTGGCTCGCCAGGCACAACGTCGCTCTGGATAACGATGCCCCGCTCGATACAACGGTGTTCGAGCGCGCAAACGTGCGCAGCATGACGGGCTGCAAGTGCCACGTATCATCCAAGCGATTCGCGGGCTCGCGCTTTATCAAGCTTGCCGACGACATCTATATTGTCGGCGTCGAACTCTGTGCGCTTCAGGCCGCAACCTATCTTCCCTTTCGAGAACTTGTGGAGTACTACTTCGAACTGTGTGGCGCCTATTCCCTTGGGCACGATGCCTCGACATCCTATACCGAGCGCTTCGCGCTCACCTCGACTTCGAGCCTTAAACATTTCTTTAACTCCCTCATCGACTGCAAGGGCCTCGAACTTGCCCGAAAAGCCATCCAATGCGTGCGGGACGGATGCCGATCGCCGATGGAAACGGCGTTTGTCATGATGCTCACGCTACCCAGGCGCGAGGGCGGTCTTGGCATTAGCGAGATCGAGACCGACTACGAAGTAAAGGTCACAGCTGCTGCAAAGAATCTCACGCGGCGCGAAAAGTTCTATATGGATGCATATCTCACGCGGTCCCGAACCGACATCGAATACAACGGATTTCAGCACGATGCCGAAGAAGACCGCGCCATTGACGAAGAGCGCAAGAACGCGCTGGCGTCCATGGGCTACGGAATCATTACCGTCAGTCGCTATTCCTTTATGCACGCCAGCGCCTTCGCCAGGGTTATGGAGGCAATCCAGCGAAAGGAGGGCATTCGCCCATCGCGCCTGCCCAAAGATTTCGCAATCAAGCAAGAAGAGCTGCGACAATTTGTGCTCAGGAGATTTATCGAGGAAAAGAAGCGTATTGAGGAGCTCCTCCGTCAAGACGCAGCGCAGGGTAATGCACTTGAGCTCGAGCGCGCAGTGCTCGAGGGCATCTCGCTGGACGACCCGACGATCAACAATGTCCCGGTCATCGACGACATGCAAGTCATCGAGCTGGATTGCCCGGAGTTCGCCCAAACAAGCACTTCCACACCCGAAGGCAGGGTGTACGGGGCCAGAACTGAGGCGGACTGACAGGGTGGGTGCCCCGGCGACGTGCAAAAACGGGAGTTTTCAGCAGAGCCGAGCATCCGAGGGCGGCCGAATTGCCCCATTTTGCACCGAAGCCGCTGTATTCGATGTAATTTAGGCAACAGTTGGGGAATATCTATTGCCATTTGCACTCCAGTAAAGCCCTGTGGCGGCAAACGACGCCGTATCATGCAATAAATAACCCCTCGTCGATGCTGAAAACTCCCGTTTTTGCACGTCGCTAGGGTACCCACGTTGGCATCGGCGGCCTTATCAGCACCAACCAATGCCCTCAGCCGCCTCTGGGGCCAATCGACAGCAAAAAATTTCGCAAATTATATTGACATATGAACATGCGCTCATATACTCGGAAGTAAGTTATATGAGCACATGTTCATATGAAAGGATATTGCAATGAGCGAACACGCCGATGAAATAAGGACCGACATCGACACCACCATCGTGCCCGACATCCCCACCACTTGCTCGCCCGAGGACCTTCCCGACGAGGAGCTGCTGTACGACCTTGCCGACTTGTTCAAGGTTTTCAGCGACACCACGCGTATCAAGATCCTCTACGCTCTCATGGGCCGCGAACTCTGCGTGGCCGACATCGCCGAGGCGACTGCGACCTCGCAGTCCGCGGTGTCGCACCAGCTGCGCACGCTCAAACAGTCGCACCTGGTTAAATTCCGGCGCGACGGGCGCAATATCCTCTACTCGCTCGCCGACGATCATGTCTACACCATGCTCAACCAAGGCATGAGCCACATCTGCGAATAGCGACCAACCACGGTACCAGTGCGGTCTGCACCCAAGCCGCAAATACAGGGAAAGGAACCCATCATGAAAAAGCAGTTCAAGCTCGACGAGATCGACTGCGCCAACTGCGCGCGTGAGCTTCAGGACGAACTCGCCAAGCTCGAGGGAGTCAAGTCCGTTTCGGTCAACTTTATGACTCAGAAGCTGACGCTCGAAGCCGACGACGCTGAGTTCGACGAGGTCCTTGATCGCGTCGTGGAGTTCACCGCCGACGCCGAGCCGGACTGCGAGATCATTCTCTAGCCTGCGCATACGCTGATACGCAAGGCCGCGCTTGTCGCGGCCTTTGTCGCGATGTTATATGAGCGGGTGTTCATACATTCAAATGGGAGGATACGAGTCATGGCCACCGCCGACCCCAAGAAGAAAAAGAAGAAGCGCAAGAAAAAAGAGTCACTCGAGCATAAACGCAACCGCATCCTGGTAGCGCTGGGTATTTTTGTCGTGGTGTACGCCCTCGATGAGCTCGGCGCCCTCACTATCGCATTTGGAGAGCCCAGCAACATCTACGCCAGCTTTGTGCTGTTCCTCGTGCCGTTTTTGATTGCCGGCTACGACGTGCTCCAAAAGGCATTCAGCAACATCCGCCGCGGCAAAGCCTTCGACGAGAGTTTCCTCATGGCCGTCGCGACCATCGGCGCGTTTGCGATGGTGCTCTTCCCCGATACCGACCCGCACATGGCCGAAGGCGCCGCCGTTATGTTGTTCTACCAGGTCGGCGAGCTGTTCCAGGCCTACGCCGTGGGCAAGAGCCGCAAGTCGATCAGCGCCATGATGGACATCGCGCCCGATTACGCCAACGTTGAGCAGACCGACGGCACGCTCGAGCAGGTCTTTCCCGATGACATCGCCGTCGGCACCGTCATTGTCATCAAGCCCGGCGAGCGCGTGCCCATCGACGGCGTTATCGTCGAGGGCGTAACCCAGCTAGACACCGCCGCCCTCACCGGCGAGTCAGTCCCCCGTACCGCCAAGACCGGCGACGATATCATCAGCGGCTGCATCAACATGACGGGTCTTATCCGCGTGCGCACCACCAAACCCTTTGGCGAGTCCACCGTCGCGCGCGTCCTGGAGCTTGTGGAAAACGCCAGCGAGAAGAAAGCACGCACCGAAAACTTCATCACACGGTTCGCCCGCGTCTACACGCCCGCCGTCACCGGCGCGGCGGCGGTGCTCGCGCTCGGCGGCGGCCTGGTGACCGGTGCTTGGTCCGATTGGATCCTGCGCGGCCTGACTTTCCTCGTCGTCAGCTGCCCGTGCGCACTCGTAATTAGCGTGCCGTTGAGCTTCTTTGGCGGCATCGGCGGCGCGTCCAAGCTGGGAGTTCTCATCAAGGGCTCCAACTACCTCGAGGCGCTCGCCGATGTGGATACCGTCGTCTTCGACAAAACCGGCACGCTCACCAACGGCACGTTCTCGGTCGTCGCGGTGCACCCCGAGGGCGGCTATACCGAGCAATCGCTGCTTGAAGTCGCAGCCCTCGCCGAGTCGTTCTCCGACCACCCCATCGCGCAGTCGGTGCGCGCCGCCTTCCAGGGCCAACTCGACCCCAAGCGTGTATGCGACTCCGCCAACGACGCGGGCCATGGCGTGACGGCGAACATCGACGGCAGGCACGTCGTCGTCGGCAACGCCAAGATGCTCGCCGCGTCCGGCGTTGAAACACCGGACTGTGAGGTCGTCGGCACTATCCTCCATGTGCTGGTCGATGACGTCTATGCCGGTCACATCGCAATTGCCGACACCGTCAAAGCCGATGCCGAGCAAACGATTCGCGACCTGCACGCCGCCGGCGTCAAGCGCACCGTCATGCTCACGGGAGACCGCAAGGAAGTGGCCGCCGCCGTGGCCAATCAGCTGGGAGTCGATGAGTTCCACGCGCAGCTTCTGCCAGGTGACAAGGTCGAGCGCGTCGAGGCATTGCTGGCGACCGAATCGGGCAAGGGCAAGCTCGCCTTTGTGGGCGACGGTATCAACGATGCGCCCGTGCTCACCCGTGCCGATGTGGGCATTGCCATGGGCGCCATGGGCTCCGACGCCGCGATTGAGGCCGCCGACGTTGTACTCATGGACGACAAGCCGTCCAACATTGCCCGCGCGATCCGCGTGGCTCGCAAGACCATGACGATTGTTTGGCAGAACATCATCTTTGCGCTGGGCATTAAGTTGCTGATTCTGGTACTTGCGGCACTGGGCATTGCCAACATGTGGCTCGCCGTGTTCGGCGACGTAGGCGTGGCGATCATCGCCATCCTTAACGCCATGCGCGCGATGGGTGTCAAGACCCTGTAGCATGCGTGGCTGTCCGGCCGGGCGACGCGGCACACAACGCGCAAGGGGCGTCCCCAACTGCCGGCAGAAAAGGAGCGTCCCCAAGTGCCGAGCCGCAGCTATAGCAGCCCAAAGTGCTTTGCGGCGTTGTAAATTCCGTCGTCGTCCACGGCGGTCGTCACGTAGCTCGCCGCAGCCTTTACCGTGTCTTGCGCGTTGCCCATGGCCACGCTCGTGCCCACGGCGGCAAACATCGACAGGTCGTTCTCGCCATCGCCAAAGGCGATCGCCTCGCTCGCGTCGATGCCCAGGCGCTCCAGCGTCGCCGCCACACCCAGGTCTTTACCGCCGTTGGCCGGAATAATGTCGCAGAACAGGTCGCACCAGCGCGTGGTGAGCGAATGCGACACGGCATCGGTCACGATATGCTCGTCGGCCGGATCCACAAAGGCGCAGAACTGGTAAACCGGCGCATCGAAGGCGTGCTCAAACGGCTCCTCGTGGTAGACGATTCCCGCGTTGTTACCGGCCGTCACCACGCGCTCGGACAGGCGGTTCACAAACGAGTTCTTGCCCTGCATGCACAGTGAGTCATAGCGCCCCTGCGCCACCTGGTCCACAATCACCGCAACGTCCTCCGGATCAATCGGACAGCTGCGGTAGACGCCCTCGGCATCAAAGCAGTGCTGGCCCGAAAGCGTAATGTACGCATCCCAACCAAGATCGAACAGCCAATCGGGCATCTGGTAGGTCGGGCGGCCCGTGGCGATCACGCACGCAATCCCCTGCTCGTGAAAGCTGTCGAGCACTTGCTGCGCCGACGCCGGAATCCGGTGCGTCTTAAAGCTCAGTAGCGTACCGTCGATATCGAAAAACGCGGCTTTGATCATCCTCGTCTACTCCTCGCCCTCGAGCTTCTCGCTCGCCTCGAGCCACGCCATCTCCAGCTCGTCCATAGCGGCGTGAGCCTCGTCGATCTTTGCCTGCTGCTCGCCCAGCGCCGTGTAGTTGGTGGGGTCGACCTGAGCCATCGCGGCCTCGGCCTCCTCCACGCGAGCGCGCTGCGTCTCCATCTTGCGCTCGAGCGAGCTCACCTCGCGGCGGAGCTTCTGGCGCTCGGCATTGGAAAGGCCATTGGGCTGACCGCTCGCCTTGGGCTTTTCGGCCGCAGCTGCCGCGGCACCGGTGTCGAACGTGCCAGTCTTGGCGCTCGGCGCACCCACGGGCTCGCCCTCGGCGGTGGCATTGCACAGGCGCAGGTACTGGTCGACGCCGCCGGGCATATGCGTCAGGTGGCCGTCGAGCAGCGCCCACTGCTGGTCGGTCACGCGCTCCATCAAAAAGCGGTCATGCGTTACCAGAATCAACGTGCCGGGCCAACCATCGAGCAGGTCCTCGACAATCGCCAGCATGTCGGTATCCAGGTCGTTGCCGGGCTCGTCCAGGATGAGCACATTGGGCTCGTCCAGGATCGTCAGCAGCAGCGACAGGCGACGGCGCTGTCCGCCCGAAAGATCGCCGATACGACTCCAGAGCTGCTGCGTCGTAAAGCCCAGACGCTCGCAGAGCTTCTCGGGCGAGGTCTCCTTGCCATCGATAACGTAGTACTTCTTGTAGTTGCTGAGCACCTCGCGGATCGTGTCGCCCATGTAGGGCTCGAGCTCCTCGAGCTGCTGCGACAGCACGCCAAAGCGCACCGTCTGGCCAATCTTCACGCGGCCGCGCAGGGGCGCGATCTTGCCCTGAATCACATCGAGCAGTGTGGACTTGCCGGCGCCGTTCTCGCCCAAAAGACCATAGCGGTCGCCCGCACCAATGAGCCAGGTCACGTCGGAGAGCACTTGCTTGGGCGTGCCGTCGGTATCGGCATAGCCGGCGTCCACGTCGACCACGTCGATAACCTGCTTGCCCAGGCGACTCACCGCCAGGCGCTTGAGCTCCAGCTCGTCGCGCACGGGCGGTACGTCGGCGATGAGCTCGCGAGCGGCCTCCACACGAAACTTGGGCTTGGTGGAGCGCGCCTGTGCGCCGCGGCTCAGCCACGCGAGCTCCTTACGTGCCATGTTGCGACGGCGCTCCTCGGTAACGGCGGCCATGCGGTCGCGCTCTACGCGCTGTAGGATATATGCGGAGTAGCCGCCCTCGAAGGGATCGACCTGGCCGTCGTGGACCTCCCACATGCTGGTGCAGACCTCGTCCAAGAACCAACGGTCGTGCGTGACCACGAGCATGGCGCCCTGGCCGCGCTGCCAGCGGGCCTTTAAGTGGCGCGCGAGCCAGTTGATGGTGCGCATGTCCAGATGGTTGGTGGGCTCGTCGAGCATGAGCACGTCGTAGTCGCCGATCAGCAGGCGCGCGAGGTCCACGCGGCGGCGCTGACCGCCCGAAAGCTCGCCCACCGTGCCCTCCCAGGGCACATCGCTAATAAGGCCGGCCAGGATCTGGCGCGTACGCGGGCTCGAGGCCCATTCGTACTCGGGCGTGTCGCCGACGACGGCATGATGCACGGTGTCGGTATCGACCAGGTTGTCCTTTTGGCCGAGCAAACCAATCGTCGTGTCGCGGCGATGCGTCACGCGGCCGTCGTCGGGTTCCAGTGTGCCGGCGAGCACACTCAGCAGCGTCGACTTGCCGTCGCCGTTTTTACCGACGATACCAATACGGTCGCCCTCGTCCACGCCGAGCGTCACGCTATCGAAAATATGCTTAGTGGGAAACTCTAGGCTGACGGAATCGCATCCCAAAAGAATCGCCATATGCCCTGCTCCTTCGTAGAAATTCAACGTTGTCCATGATAGCAGCGAGCCCCACCCCAAACCACCACGAAGGTGCCTGTCCCCTTTGTGGTGGTCGTTTCGGTCGCAGAGCAAAAAGGCGGGCTATCTCCCGCAAGAGATGACCCGCCTCTCCAATCAGTCCCGCGGCAACCATGGCCGCCGCGGGCCTCAAGCATGTCCCGGACTAGGAGAACATGCCGGTGAGGTAATCATTCAGCCGCTTATCCTTGGGCCGTTGGAAAATCTCGTCGGTCTCGTCGTACTCGACCATATCGCCCATGTAGAAAAACGCCGTGCGGTTGGACACGCGCGCCGCCTGCTCCATGTTGTGCGTCACGATGACGATGGCGCGGTCGGCAACAATCGATGACATCAGGTCCTCGATTGCCAGCGTCGAGATGGGGTCGAGCGCCGAGCAGGGCTCGTCAAACAGAATCACGTCGGGATTGAGCGCCAGCGTGCGCGCAATGCACAGGCGTTGCTGCTGGCCGCCCGAAAGCGCGTAGGCGCTCTTGTCGAGCTTGTCCTTGACCTCGTCCCACAGCGCCGCGCCGCGCAGGCTTTCCTCGACCATGCGATCGAGCTCGTCGCGGTCAGTAATGCCGTGGCGTTTGGGCGCAAACGTGATGTTGTCGCGAATGGACTTGCGAAAGGGGTTGGGCTGCTGGAACACCATGCCAATGGAGCGACGCAGCTCGTAGGTGTTCTCGGTCTTGGTGTTCACGTTGCGCCCGCGGTAGTTGATCTCGCCCTCCACGCGGCAGCCGCGAATCTCGCGATTCATAAGGTTGAGGCTGCGCAAAAAGGTCGACTTACCGCAGCCCGAAGGCCCGATGAGCGCCGTGATCTCGCCCTTGTGAAAGTCGAGCGACGTATCGTGCAGCGCATGGTGGTCGCCATAGTAAACGTTGACGTCCTTGGTGGAAAGCACGACCTCGTCGCTCACGGCTTTGCCGCTTACGCGCACGCGCTTCTCGCTCTCCCCCACGCTCGACAAAAAGTCCTGGGTCTCGGACGCGGCCGCCTCGGTTGCGGGCGTTGCATTTATCTCGCTCATTCGGCCGTCATCCTCCTTGCCAGTTGCTTGCCCACGATACGGGCGACTACGTTAAACAGCAGCACGCAGATCATCAGCAGTGCCGCGGTGCCCCAAACAATCTGCTGGGCCTCGGGGCTGCCCTCGCCGTAGATCTTATAGATGTGCACGGCGAGCGACTCACCGGGGCGGAACACGTTCCAGGCGCAAGTGGGACTCGACAGGTTAAAGCTCAAGAAGTTCAGGCGAACCGGCGAGCTCATGCCCGAGGTAAAGAGCAGCGCCGCGGCCTCGCCAAACACACGGCCGGCCGAAAGCACGATGCCGGTCACGATAGCGGGCATGGCCTCGGGGATCAGGATGTGCAGCGTGGCCTCCCAGCGGGTGAGGCCCATGGCCAGGCACGCATCGCGCTGGGCCTGCGGCACGTCCTCGAGCGCCTGCTGGACCACGCGCACCAGGATGGGGATGTTGAACATGGTGAGCGCGACGGCGCCGGAGATGATGGAGTACTTCCAGCCCAGCTGCACCGAGAACACCAGAAAGCCGAACATGCCGACGACGATGGAAGGCAGCGAGGACAGCGTCTCGATGGCGGTGGAGGCGATGTCACGGATGGGGCCGTCCGGCGCGTACTCAACCAGGAAAACCGCGCCGCCCAAGCTGATGGGCACCGAGATACCTAGGGTGATCAACAGCAGATAGAACGAGTCGAACAGCTGGTAGAGCACGCCGCCCTGGGTTCCGTTGGCGCGCGCGGGCTGCGTGAGAAAGCCCGGCTGGAACAGCGTCGAGATGCCCTCGAACAGAATATAGGCCACCATGGAGACGACGATGAGCATGACGATGGCGACGATTGCCGTCAGCACGCCCGTGGCGATGCGGTCCTGCTTTTGGACGCGCCTGAGTCTCGCCTCGTCGATATGAATGCGCGTGCTAGCCACGAGCCTTCGCCCCCTTGCGGCCGATAAGGTGGATGATCAGGATAAAGATGAGGCTCATGCCCATCAGCAGCAGACCGAGCGCCCACAGGACATCGTCTTGGGCAGAGCCCTCGGCATAGACCGCCATAGACGTGGTGAGCGTGGTGGTGATGGTGGAGGCCGGCGACAGCAGCGACGTCGGCATGGCCTCGATGCCGCCGATAACCATGCGCACGGCGAGCGTCTCGCCAAAGGCGCGGGTCATGCCAAGGATGACCGCGGTCATGAGCGACGGCATGGCGGATTTGAGTACCACGTGCCAGATGGTCTGCCAGCGGGTGTAGCCCAGCGCGAGCGAACCCTGACGGTAGCTATCGGGCACGGCACGCAGGCCATCGACCGAAAGGGTGGTCATCGTCGGCAAGATCATGACGGCCAGCACAATGGCGCCGGGCAAGATGCCCAGGCCCGTGCTCACGTGGAAAACGCTCTTCATAAGACCGACGACCACGTGAAAGCCGACCAGGCCAAAGACGACCGAGGGAATGCCGGTCAAAAGCTCAATAAGCGGCTGAAACACCTTGGAGCCAAACTTAGGGCTAATCTCGACCGCAAAGATGGCAGAGCCGATGGCGATGGGCAGCGCGATAAGCGTGGAGAGCACCATGACCGCAAACGAGGTGACGATCAGGGGCAGGGCGCCGGTATAGGGCAGGCCGTTTTCGGCCGTGTTGGCCAGGTCCCACTTGGTGCCGGTAAAGAACTCGACGACCGAAACGCCGTCCTTGAGAAAAGCCGAGAGGCCCTTTTGGGCGACCATAAAGATGAGCGCGGCAACGACAAGCGTCACGAGCGCTACGCACGCGCCCGTGACGCTCAGGCCCACGTTCTCAAGGTCGCGCTTTGGCAGCTGTTTTGCCATTGCAAACCTTTCCGGGGCGATTACTTATTTAGCGGAGACCTTGCCACTGGCGTCCTTGACGACCTTCATGGCAGAGACGGGGATAAAGCCCTGCTCCTCGACAAGTTTGCCCTGGACGTCGTCGGAAAGCATGAACTCCAGGAAGGCCTTGGTGGCATCGTCGGCGTCCTTTGCGCAGTACATGTGCTCGGTCGCCCAGATCTTAAAGGAGTCGTCGGTGACGTTTGCGCTCTTGGGCTCCACGCCCTCGACCTTGATGGCGTTGAACTTGGAGTCGTCGAAGTGCGAGAAGTCGAGGTAGGAGATGGCGTTGTCGGTGCTGGCCATCTGAGTCTGGACGTCGCCGGACTTGTCGAGCTCGGCGTCGCCCTTAAAGTCGACGGCCTCGTCACCAAAGACGGCGGCCTCAAAGGTGGCGCGGGTGCCTGAGCCGGCCTTGCGGTTGAGAACGACGATGGTGGCGTCGTCGCCGCCGACCTCCTTCCAGTTGGTGATCTGGCCGGAGAAGATGCCCTTGAGCTGCTCGAGGGACAAGTCGTCGACCTTCACGTTCTTGGAGACGACGGGACCCATGCCCACGACGGCGACCTCGTGGTCGACGAGGTTCTTGACCTGGTCGGCCTCGAGCTTGGTCTCGGCGAAGACGTCGGAGTTACCGATGGTGACGGTACCGGCGGCAACGGCGGTCAGGCCCTTGCCCGAACCGTTGCCCGAGCCAGAGACGGAGACGTCCGGGTTGGCGTCCATGAACTTCTCGGCAGCGGCCTCGACGAGAGCCTGGAACGAGGAGGCGCCGTCGTAGGTCACCTCGCCGGAGACGGACTCGGCAGCGGCGCTGCCCTTGTCGGCGGCGTTGGAAGCGCCTGCGCCGCCGCAACCAACGAGGCCGAGGCCCACGAAGCTGGCAAGACCACCAGCGAGGCCGAGGAACTGACGACGAGAATAAGCCTGATCGAGCATAATCTTCCTTTCATACATGCGACTCGCGGGCACCCTGCCCGCTTTGCTGTTTGGAAAGATACGGCCTCGATCGGGCGGTGCCCGCGCCAACTGCAGTTTCTTACGGGCATTTGATAGACCCTTACCGCAAGCGCGACTCGGCTTTACAGACGAATAACAAACCCGCCCCCAAGCATGGCCTGCCTTTTACACCAATAAATACAAAGTTGCGGTGAAATAGTTCCTGCTTGGCCATCAAATGGCCCATTCTAGGAACTATTCCATCGCAACTTAGATTAGGAAACCGCGTAACCTTAAAGCTCTAATTCATTCAAACGAAGGATCGCAACAATATAGATCTTGAGCGCCTGCTTGAGCTGTTCCTCGTTGGCGCACTCGTTGGGGCCGTGCATCTGGCCGCCCCATGCGGGCAGCTCCAGGCCGGTTTCCTCGGGGCCAAACGACACGGCGCGGGCAAAGTTGCGTGCGTACGTGCCGCCGCCCATGGCAAAGGGCTCGGCATGCTTGCCCGTAAACTCGTTATAGGTATCAATAAGCGCCTTCACGGCCGGATCGTCGGCGGACACCGAGAACGGCACCTTTGCGCGACCCACACGGCACGTCACGCCAAAGCGGCCCACGAGCGGCTCGAGCTGCTCGCAGATGGTATCGGCGCTCGTGCTGTCGGGGAAACGTACGTCGATGACCTGCTCAATATGGCCATCCATCACACGGATAACACCGGGGTTGCACGTGAGCGGGCCAAACGCCGGGCTCGTCGCGTCGATACCCAGGCCGTGGCCATAGGCATCCGCATGTACAAAGGTCAGAAACTTGACAAACTCGTGCTCGGCGGGCGTCAGCAGGCGCTCGTCGCGTGCACCAAACGCGTCCTCGGCCTCGCGCAGATACGCCACGATGAGGCCGACGGCATTGATCGTTCCCTCGGGCATCGAAGCGTGACCGCCAATACCGTGGGCGAAAATCCGCGCATGCCCGTTATCGAGCGCCGTGATCTCCAGGCGGTCGGCGTTCTCAACGGGCGCCGGCAGCGCATCGGCGGCAATCGCGAGCTCGCAGATAGACTGCGACGGAATGGCGTTGCTCGCCTCGGCACCGCTCCACGATACGATGCGCCCGCCGTCGATCTTGGAGCTCACAAACGTCGCCCCAAACTGCCCCTTCTCGGCATTGCAGACCGGGAACTCGGCATCGGGCGTAAACAAAAAGTCGGGGTCTGCGTGGTTCTCCAGATAATGGTGAACGTCGGACATGCCCACTTCCTCATCGCAGCCCAGCAGCGCGCGGAAGGTATAGCGCGGCACAATGCCGTGCTTGATCAGGTAGGCACCGGCGTAGAGCGACAACACGGCCGGGCCCTTGTCGTCGATCACGCCACGACCGAGCAGCCAGCCCTCGCGGCGCTCCATCGCAAACGGGTCGGTGTTCCAACCGGGACCGGCGGGCACCACATCCACATGGCAGATGGTCGCAAGCTGCTTATCGCCGCGGCCGGGAATGTCGGCGATGCCCACATAGCCCTCGTCGTCGCTCGTCTGATAGCCGAGCTTTTGCGCAATGCCGAGCGCACAATCGAGCGCATCACGGACCGGGCGGCCAAACGGCGCACCGGGCTCCGCATGGGCAGCAACGGCCACGGACGGATAGCTCACCAGCTGCTCGATATCGGCAACGACATCTTCCCAGATCTCGTCGACATACTCGGTAACGCTCTGCTCCACCTGATTCATGGACGACCTCCTTACCAATGAGCGACGGTCACACCCGCCCCTCGCATAACGTCATTAGATGGCGAAAAGTTTAGCAAGCTCGGCCACCGAGTGCACCACTGCATCGGCACCCGCCGCCTCGTGCTCGCCCGGCACCGCCGCGCCCGAATAGATGCCAATGCACGGCACGCCCATTGCGTGCGCGCCCTCCACATCGTTAAAGCGATCGCCGATCATCACGGCATCGTCCGCCGTCGCGCCGAGCGCCGCCAGGGCATCGCGAACCGAATCGGCCTTGGTCTCGCGCCCCTGCGGCGGATTCATACCGACCACCGCCTCAAACTGCGAAAGCCCCAGCTCGCCCACCATGTCGATGCACTTTGCCTCCATGCGCGACGTCGCCACGGCCAAGTGATGCCCCTGGGCGGCCAGGCCATCGAGCAGTTCGGGAATTCCATCGAACACGGGGTACTCTTCCGGTCCCAGCTCATCAAAAAAGGCACGGTACTCGTCGGCCACCACAAGCGACTCCTCGCGCGAGAAGCCGTAAAAGTCGTGGAAGCTCTTCCACAACGGAGGCCCGATCATGCGGCGCAGGTCACCCATCTGCGCCTCAGAAAACCCGCGCGCAGCCAGCGCTTTACGCGTCGAAGTCATCACCGCCCGGCCCGTATCGGCCACCGTGCCGTCAAAATCAAACAGCACGACCGGCCGCTTGCATATCTCCAGCGCCTCCATCGACATCCCTCTTCCCCCAGTTGACGATTTCCACACCGAAACTTCAACCTGTTGACTATTCAACAATTGAACCTAGTAATGTGGAACGACTCTACTATACTTTCGCACTTTGCTCTCAGAAGGCGGCGCGCAAGCGCCCCAACGAAAGGTGCAATTATGTCTTTTGCCATCATAACCGACTCCACGTCGGACATCTCCCCCGCCCGCGCCCAAGAGCTCGGCATTTACGTGATTCCGCTTCATGTGATTATCGAAGGCGAAGACCTGCTCGACCAGGTGCAGGCCAGCTCATGCAGATGCTCAATATTCGCCTGACCGTTTCGCCGGAGTGGAAATCGGGCGAGATCAAGGCGATCAAAAAGGGTCGTGGCGCCAAGCGCATCGTCGCCAACCAATCCCTATTCCACCGCAACTTGGAAGCAGTTCATTTGGGACGGGGCCAAAAAGACTGATATCAAACGTTTCAGACCAGTCTTTTTAGCCCCGTCCCATTTTACCTACCCTACATCAGCCCGCTCAGGACAATATCGACGGCCTCGTTGAGGTCATCGGTGATGTGGACGAGGTCTGGATCGAGTGGGCTGATCATGCCGGCATCCATCACCGGGCCGTTGAGCCAGTCGAACAGGCCCTGCCAGTATTCGCTGCCCACCAAAACAAGCGGCATGCGCTTGACCTTGTGCGTCTGCACCAGCGTGAGCACCTCAAACATCTCGTCGAGCGTACCAAAGCCACCGGGAAACACGATGGCGCCCGAGCTGTATTTGACAAACATGGTCTTGCGCACAAAGAAGTAACGGAAGTCCATGCCGAGGTTCACGTATTTGTTGAGCCCATGCTCGTGCGGAAGCTCAATACCCAAGCCGACCGACTTGCCGTTGGCGCTCGCCGCTCCCCTGTTGGCCGCCTCCATAATGCCAGGACCACCGCCGGTGATAACCGCCACGCCGCGCTGCGCGATCTTGCGGCCGACCGTGCGCGCCGCCTTGTAGAGCGGATCGGTCTTGGGCGTGCGGGCACTGCCGAAGATGGTCACCGCGGGCCCGAGCTCGGCAAGCGCGCCGAAGCCATCGACAAACTCGGCCTGAATGCGCAGCACACGCCACGGGTCGGCGTGCAACCAGTCAGTCGAGTCCTCGGGCGCCAGCAGGTTGGCGTAAGTGTTGTCCTTAGGAATCATAGGGCCGCGCATAACCACGGGGCCGCGTCGGTACGTCTCGTCGTAGGCCGGCTCGCCCTCGACGTTCTCATTCTTAATCATGGGATACTCCTATTGAAAATAGAAACGGGCGGGGTCGACGCCATGCGTCAAACACCCGCCCGAACATCAACCATTCGGTATGGTACCCACGATGCATCAAGCGCTTGCAAGGCATCGGTCAGAGGTCGTGCAACCGATGCCGACGCATGCGATGCCCGGCGCCGGCTACGCACGGTTGATTGGCACGTAGCCTCGACACCGCGCGAGCGCCCCCGTAAGCGCACCCGCAGCTCTTAGTAATCCACTGCCGCGGGGCTGTTCATCCAGTCGCTCACGAACGCACCGTAACGGCCCTCGATAATGGCCTGGCGGGCACGCTGCATAAGGTTGAGCAGGTAGTAGATGTTGTGCATCGAAAGCAAAATGCCGCCGAGCATCTCCTTCTGCGTGACCATGTGGCGAATGAGCGCACGGCTGTAGCCGCCCGTGCACACCGGGCAGGTGCAGGTGGGATCGATGGGGCCGTCGTCGTGCGCAAAGCGGGCGTTGCGGAAGTTAAGGCGACCCTCGCTCGAAAACGCCGTCCCCATGCGGCCGGTGCGCGTCGGCAGCACGCAGTCGAACATGTCGATGCCCACGCCTACACCACGCACGAGCGTCGTCGGGTTGCCGACGCCCATCAGGTAGCGCGGCTTATGTTTGGGCATGTACTCGCTCGCGAGCGGTGCCAGCGTCTCAAACATGGTCTCGTGGTCCTCGCCCACCGAGTAGCCGCCAATGCCGTAACCGGGGAAGTCACCGCACTCCTCCAGATGGCGTAGCGAACGCAGGCGCAGGTCCAGATGCATGCCACCCTGAACGATGCCAAAGAGCGCCTGGTCGTCGCGGGTATGCGCCTTATAGCAGCGCTCGGCCCACATGCTCGACAGCTCAACGGCGCGCTCAACGTAGGCGCGCGTGGCGGGATAGCCCGGGCACTGGTCGAGCTGCATGCAGATGTCGGAGCCGAGCTTCATGGCGATTTCCATGTTGTCCTCGGGCGTCCAGAACACGTGGCGGCCGTCGTAGTCGTTGACGATAAAGCGCACGCCCTCGTCGGTGAGCTTGACGGCGTCGTTGTGGCTGAACACCTGGAAACCGCCGGAATCAGTGAGGATGGGGCCATGCCAGTTCATAAACTTGTGCAGGCCACCCAACTCGGCGATGGTATCCTCGCCGGGACGCATGGACAGGTGATAGGTATTGGCAAGCACGATCTGGGCGCCGAGCTGCTTGACAGTCTCGGCAGGAATGCCCTTGACGTTTGCCTTGGTGCCCACGGGCATAAAGATCGGCGTCTCGATGTCGCCGTGCGGGGTGTGCAGCACGCCGGCACGCGCATGCGTCGTCGGATCCTCGGCGATCAGGTCGAATTTAAATAGGCTCTGGTCCATAAACTGGAACTCCTTGGTTGCGGTTCATACGCAAACCATTATAAAGACCGCGGCAGGCGAACGGCATAACGTCTTTCGGAGAAGGGAATGTCAAGCGCAAACTGAATATAGCGGCCAAATTTTTGCTATCCAAGCGAGCCATCGAACACGTTTTGAAACTTTGCTGCGGCGCGCGGGATGCCGGCGCGAGACTTTATCATAGGGTGACAATCAACGATGAGGAGCACATGCCTATGACAGACGAGCTGGACCCCCAGACTCAGCAGCATATTGATGATTCCGCAGACGTCGCCGACGACTGCAGCACTCCTACCTGCGTCGCCGCTTCCGTCGATGCATCCGCCGATGATGTGCACGCCGGTGCGGATAAGGCAACAGACACAGGCGATACTGTCGAGCATGACGAAGGCGAGCAACCGGAGTCGAACGACGCCGAGCCCGACGCGGACCCCGCGCCACAGGCGGCAGGACCCATCGAGGTATCTTCGGAAGAAGAGCTCGATGCCGTCATGGACTCCATGATGGATGCCGTCAAAGCGATGAAAGACGCCGTGGCCGACGCCGATGTGGACGCCGAAGAAGAGAAGGCCGCCGAGGCCGCATCGACCTTCGTGCCTGGCGAGACCCCCGTTGCCGACCAAGGCAGCACCGTACCTTCGTTCTTACAGCTCGAGCACCCTACAATTGGCGCAGATGCAGTTGACCCGCACACTGCCGGCTTTTCCGTGATCGAGGGTGGCACCGGCAATATCGCCACGTCGCAGGCGCCCGATGCGGGTACGGCCGACGCCGGTCACCCGACCGCTCCACACGCCCCTGCAGCCAGCCGCGATCTGGGAACCGCCGTCTCAAATACAGCAAACGCCGTAGGCACTTTTATCGCCCAGGGCGCCTCTGCCATGCGCGAGATGAACGCCGCAAAAAAGGCGCTCGCGGACGCTCGTGCCCACCTGGCCGAACTTGATCAGCGCATCGCCGATCAAGGAGAGGAGCTCGAGACGCGCCAGGATATCGCAGGGCGTTACGACCAAATCGTCGCCGACCAGCGCCACGCTATCGACACGGCACAAGAGGCCGCCGCGGCGGCAGAAATCGGCCGCGATACCCATGCCGCCAAGACAACAGAGCTCAAAGCGCAGCTCGAACAAATAAAAGAAGAGGACGACGCCACCGAGCGGCGTCTCAAAGCCGCACTCGATGCCGTCGAAGCGCGCGAAGCCAGCTCGCGCGAGACCGGTAACCGCCTCGTACGACGTCTCGAGGATTCCAAGCGCATCCGCGACAAGGTACAGGCCGAGCGAGACGCCGGCGTTGCCGCAGCGCAGCAAACCGTCAACGCCACGCGCGCCCAGCTCGAGACGCTGCGTCATGAGTATGCCGAGCTGCAACGCAATCCCTCGGCAAATCCCGCCAACTATACGGTGCGCACCAGCGAGCTTTCGATGCAGATCTCCGACACGGCTGATGCCCTGCGTAAAGCCGAGGAAGATGTCCCGCGCATCACCGCCGATCTTGAGCACTCGCTCGCAGCCGCCGAGCACGCCGTCGAGCAGGCGCAAGCCCCCATCGCCGACGCCAAGCGCGCCCATCAGGCCGTGACGGCCGAGGCCGATGCCGCGCGCGACGAGCTGCAGACCGCAAAGGCGGCCGCTGCAACGCGCCAGCGCGAATTACGCGAGAAGATCGTCACCGAAGACAAAGCGCGTCAAGAGCAAGAGCAGGCTATCGCCAATGCCCAGGCGGACATCGCGCATGCGCAGTCGATCATCGAGCAGGCGACCGAGGTGCACAACCATCCCGAAATCACCGAATCGCTCGCGGGCTCCCTGGCTCGCGATAAGGCCGAGCGTGCCGAAACCGAGCGCGAAGTGGCTCAGCTCGAAGCCGCCGAGAACGACGTGCGCGAGCGCACCCGTGACTCACGCGTCAAATTCACCGGCGCAATCGTCTGCATTGTCGCCGTAATCCTCGTGATCGTCCTAATCTGGCTGTTCGCGAGCAAGTAAACCAGCTGCCAAAAAACACTCACCGCAACGTTTTGATTGGTGCAAAGGGGCCAGGCTACTTTGCACCAACTTGGTGCAAATAAAGCAGTCCCCATTGCACCAACAACGTTTGCCCAGATAAAACCTGCCAAAATAAACCTGTCCCTTTTTGGCAGGTTGAACCACGGCAACGCCAATGTTTTGGCGAAGTCAGCGAAAACCCGCCAGAACGGCAATCTCTTGACAACCAAAGAAATGCCGATGTTTTGCCAGCGACAGCGAGCGGGTCGCATTTGAGGCAAGGTGACGTGAAACGAAAGGGCGCTGACCTTCTGGTCGCGCCCTTGAAGTTGAACGTCAGATTGTCCAAATGCGGCCCGCGCAGCGTCGAGCAGTTACGCGGTTCGTAGAACCGCGTAACTAACAAATGAGCATGGCGTCGCCAAAGCTGAAGAAGCGGTAGCGCTGCTCGATAGCGGCGGCGTAGGCATCCATGATCTGGTCGCGGCCAGCAAGTGCGCTCACGAGCATCATGAGTGTGGAGCGCGGAACATGGAAGTTAGTGATCAGCGCGTCGACCACGTGATAGGTCGAGCCGGGCATGAGGTAGAGCTGCGTCGTCGCGTTCTCGCGCGCCACGATGTCACCACGGCCGAGCGTGTCGGCCCCGTCCTTACGGCCCTCAAAATAGCGCGCTGTCACAGCCGGATCGGACACCGGCGCGTCCGCGTCAAACGCACTCTCGAGCGAGCGGACTGCGGTGGTACCGACAGCAATCACGCGATGCCCCTCGGCCTTAGCCTTATGCACGGCGTCGACAACCTCCTGCGACACGTGATAGCGCTCGGTGTGCATCACGTGCTGCGTGGGGTCGTCCTCCTCCACCAGACGGAAGGTATCGATGCCCACCTCGAGCTCGACGGCGGCAAACTTCGCACCCTTGGCCTCGATAGCCGCCATGAGCTCGGGCGTGAAGTGCAGGCCCGCCGTGGGAGCGGCAGCTGAGTGCTCCTCCTTCATGGCGTAGACGGTCTGGTACTTCTCGGGATCGCCCTCGTAATCGGTAATGTAGGGCGGCAGCGGCACGTGGCCGGCAGCATGGATGGCCTCATCGAGCGTGCGCGGGTCGCCGGCGGCATTGCAACCGGCCGGCTCAAAACGCACCAGGCGGCCGCCGCGGCTATCGGTGACAAAGTCGACGACCTCGGCCGTCAGCACCACGGGCGCGCCCTCGGGCGCATGGGCGCCACCGGCGCGATACTCAATTTGAGCGCCGGGCTTTAGGCGCTTGCCCGGCTTGACCAGGCACTCCCAAACGTGACCCAGAGGATCCACGTCCTCGCGGCGCTTGAGCAGCAGCGTTTCGACCACGCCGCCCGAGCCGGCCTTGCGACCGATAAGACGGGCCGGCATCACGCGCGTCTGGTTGATGACGAGCACGTCACCCGGCTCGATATAGTCGATGATGTCGCGGAAGATGCGGTGCTCGACGGTGCCGCCATGCTCCAGCGGCGTTCCCGCCTGGGAGCCCTTGCGATCCACCACCAGCAGGCGGCAGGAGTCACGCGGCTCAGCAGGAGCCTGGGCAATCAGTTCCTCAGGAAGGTTGTAGTCAAAATCATCGGTACGCATAGACACGTCGAATACTCCTTATATAGCTAAAATCCGCTCTACATCCTAGCAGGCTACCAGCCCAAAAGAACTACTTTTTGGCGGCTTTGCGCTCGTCGCGGATGCGGGCGCGGTCCATGGCCGCCTCGACGGCCGAGAATCGGCAGCCGCAATAATTCTGCCGATACATACTCAGCTCGCGCGAACGACGCGTCGCCTCGGGATAATACGGGCGAAAATCGCGAATGACCGGGGTGAGACCATGTGCCGCCGCCAAGCGCTCAAGCACGTCATTGCAGGTGTCGAACAACTGATACGGCGAGACGGCGAGCGTCGTGCCCACAAACTCAAACCCGCGCTCCTGGGCCACACGGCATGCCTCGGCAAGACGCAGGGCATAGCACGCGCGACAGCGACGGGGTCGATCGGCGCCCAGCGGGGCCACGCCGGCCTCCCAGCGCTCGCGGTCCTCCCCCGCCTCGATGAGCTCGATGTCGCCATCGGCACACCACCGGCGAAGTTCGTCCAAACGCCGCTGCCATTCATCGCGCGGCTGAATATTGGGGTTGGTCCAGCAAATCGTGGGCTCAAACCCCTCCTCACGCAGCAGACGAACCGGCTCCAGCGAGCACGGCGCACAGCACGCATGCAGCAGCAGCGGCTTCATGGACATCTCCTCCCAATCTTTACCCAGGGTAGTCTTTTTGGGACGGGGCTATTTTGACTACTTTTGACGTCAAGCAGTTCCAAATACCTGCATCAACAGGAAAGTAGTCAAAATAGCCCCGTCCCAAAAAGACTACTGACCAAAAAAGCGAACGCCAAAGGACGTGTCCTCGCAGGCGACAATGCGGCGGTCGCGCAAAATGGTCCGCACGTAATACCAGTCGCCCACACAGCCCGACAAATGCAAGCCGGCTGCCAGGTAGCACAACAGCGGATAGCCCGAAAACGCAAACCCCAGGGTAAACGCTGTCGTCACGACAACCGTCGGCGCCAGACAAACTGCCATGTACCGCCGGCGCGAATACACCACGCCCTCGGCGCAGGCATAGATCATGCATGTCTCGAGGTTCGCCCCAAAGGTCACGTGCGCACCGGCAGGCGCAAACAGCTTAAAGAACACGCCGTGCACCAACTCGTGCACGGCAAATGACGCCGTCGAAACCGCAGCCAAGCCAACTATCCAGCCTAAGACAGCCGTCCAGCCACCCGCGTCAGCCGCATCCAAGTCCGCGGGCCCACCCAGCAGCATAAACACCGGCACCAGGCACACGGCAAATGCGCCAAGCACGGCCATCCCCCACACAAAGCAGGCGTGCAGGAAATCCTCGTCTTCAAACGCATGTATGTTGGAAATCTCATTCATAGCATCTTAGGATAGCGCCCCTGCCACGTACCCGTCCGCATGTGCGATAATGTCGAACGATATGCACGAATTGACCACCGCGTCGCCAGGCCTTGCGCCCGGCTGCGCTCTCACCATATGCGAAGGAGTCCCATGGCATCCAAATACTCCATGAACGACCGTCCCAGCTGGCCTCGCCGTGCCATCGTTACCGCCGGCGAGCCCTATGGCAACAAGGGCCTTCACTTTGGCCACGTTGGCGGCGTCTTTGTCCCGGCCGACTTCTTCGCCCGCTTCCTGCGCGACCGCCTGGGCCGCGAGAACGTCATCTTCACCTCGGGCACCGA
Organism: Collinsella sp. LCP19S3_F2; assembly: GCF_052121015.1. Taxonomy (NCBI): domain Bacteria; kingdom Bacillati; phylum Actinomycetota; class Coriobacteriia; order Coriobacteriales; family Coriobacteriaceae; genus Collinsella; species Collinsella sp. LCP19S3_F2. The sequence continues at coordinate 180,950 of NZ_JBQKFA010000003.1, read as the reverse complement.
CTGCTACGGCTCGCCCATCATGGAGAGCTACCGCAAGCTCAAGGAGAACGAGGGCTACGATAAGTCCATTAGCGAGTATGTCGAGTCCAATCACTCCCGTCAGGCCGCGACCCTCAACAACTACAACATCAGCTGCGACATCTACGGCGGCTCGGGCCTTGAGCCGGCGGCCCAGATTCACAACAAGGTGACCGCCGAGATTATCGAGCGCCTGCACGAGCAGGGTACCATCTCCAAGCGCTCTACCCTGCAGTTCTACGACGCCAAGGCCGGCACGTTCCTCAACGGTCGCCAGGTCATCGGCCGCTGCCCCATCCAAGGTTGCAAGTCCGAGAAGGCTTATGCCGACGAGTGCGACCTGGGCCACCAGTTTGAGCCCGAGGAGCTCATCGCTCCCAAGAGCCAGCTCACCGGCGAGGTGCCCGAGCTGCGCCCGGTCGACAACCTCTACTTCGACCTGCCCGCCTACCTTGACTTTATGAAGACCTACACCGCCAAGCTCGCCCAGAACCCGCAGGTTCGCTCCGTGGTCTCCAAGACCATGGAAGAGTGGCTGCTGCCGGCACAGCTCTACATCCAGAACAAGTTCCGCGAGGCCTTCGACGCCGTCGAGGACCAGCTCCCCGAGCACACCGTGCTGGAGCCCGAGGGCAACAAGAGCAGTTTTACCGTCACCTTCCCCAGCTGGAAGGAGCGCGACGATGCCCACGCGGTGCTCGCCAACGGCGGCGTGCGCTTCCGTAGCGGCAAGGCGCTCGTGCCCTTCCGCATCACCGGCAACATCGACTGGGGCGTTCCGGTGCCCGAGGTCGATGGCGTCTCCGACGTCACCTGCTGGTGCTGGCCCGAGAGCCTGTGGGCGCCCATCAGCTACACCCGCACCGTGCTCGCCCGCGATGCCCGCGCCGCCGGCGTGACCGAGGGCGTCGCCGCCCAGGATGCCGCCCTTATGGGCGATCCCGCCGCCGATTCCACGCAGGTCCCCGCGCCCACCTACCAGCACAGCTCGCTCGACTGGCGCGACTGGTGGTGCTCGGACGACGCACAGATCTACCAGTTTATCGGTCAGGACAACATCTACTTCTACTGCATCGCGCAGACCGCCATGTGGGAGGCCCTGGGTTGGAACCTCACGCAGAGCACCGTCAGCGCCTGCTATCACCTGCTCTACATGGGCAAAAAGGCCAGCTCGTCCTCGCAGACGCCTCCCCCGCCGGCAGACGACCTGCTCAACCACTACACCTGCGAGCAGATGCGCGCGCATTGGCTGTCGCTCGGCCTGTCCGAGAAGCCGGTGAGCTTTAGCCCCAAGGCATACGACACGCGTGTGACCGGCAAGGACAAGGACGGCAACGAGGTACGCGCCTGCGACGACAAGCGCGTTATCGACCCGGCCCTTAAGGAGAGCGCGCTTTTGACCGGCGTGTTCAACCGCCTGGCCCGCAGCTGCTTCTACGGCGTCGCCGTCAAGGAGGGCGACGAGAGCCCCTACCGCAACGGCTGCATCCCCGCCGGTACCGCCTCCGCCACCGTGGTCGAAGCCGCCGAGCAGGCAGCTCTCGCCTTTGAGCAGGCCATGTACAAGTTCGAGACGCACCGCGCGCTCGCCGTGTGCGACGACTACCTGCGTGCCGCCAACAAGCGCTGGAGCGATGCCTCCAAGGCTGCCAACAAGCTCGAGGGTAGCGAGGCAAACGCCGCAATGACGCAGGCACTGGTCGACGCCTTCACCGAGCTGCGCGTGGCGACCGTGCTCATGCACGGTATTGTGCCGGCCGGCTGCGAGCTCATCTGCGAGTACTTCGACGTCGATCCGGTCGCCTTCTTTAGCTGGGATAACATCTTTGCCTCCACGGATGAGTTTGTGGAGAGCCTGGGCGAGAAGCCCGGCGAGCACCGCGTAAAGCCGCTGCCCCCGCGCTTCGACTTCTTTAGCAAGCACGAGAGCCAGTACTAGACAAACGCCAAGGCAGACTAGTCAATTTGGGACGGGGCTATTTTAGCTACCCCGTCCCAAATTTAACTGCAACGCCTGCCGAAACGGACGGGCAGCTAAAATAGCCCCGTCCCAAATTGACTACTTTTAATGGAATGGGAAGGAAAGACGGATGTCCAAGCCGCGTCGTCGTAAGCAGAAAAAGCAGGTTAAGCCCGAGCTCAAGCTTAGGCAGTTTGCCGCTACCGAGCTTTCCGACCAGCTTGCCGCCCAACACTCCGCCGCCGACCTGCCGCGCTTTCTGGTCGACACGGTCGCCGGCGCCTATGCGCCTGCCGATGCCGAGCTCATAATCGAAGGCTTTGGCGCCGCTGCCACGCGCCCGGTCACGCTGCGCGCCAACACGCTCAAGGCGACCGCCGAGGACATCGCCGCCGCGCTCGACGCAGCCGGCATCGCCCACCAAACCGTTGCCTGGTTCCCGGACGCTTTCATCCTGCCCGAGGCCCAGGTATCCGATCTGTGGGATCTCGACATCTACCGCAACGGCATGATCTACCTGCAGAGCCTGTCGTCCATGATGCCTCCTTTGGTGCTGGGCGCTCAGGCCGGCGAGGATATCCTGGACATGTGCGCGGCCCCCGGCGGCAAGACGACGCAGATCGCCGCCCTCACCCAGGGACAGGCGCACCTCACCGCCTGCGAGATGAGCATTCCCCGCGCCGAAAAGCTCGAGGCCAACTTGGGTCGCCAGGGCGCCAAAAACGTGCCCGTCATGCGTATCGACGCACGCGAGCTTGACGAGTTCTTCCGCTTTGACCGCATCCTGCTCGACGCCCCCTGCACCGGCACGGGCACTGTCATCAGCGGCAACGAGAAAAGCCTGCGCGGCCTGACCGAGCAGCTGCTCTGCAAGTGCGCCCGCTCGCAGCGCGCGCTTCTGGACCGCGCCATGGGCGCCCTCAAGCCGGGCGGCACGCTCGTCTATTCGACTTGTTCGATCTTGCCGCAGGAAAACGAGGACGCCCTGCAAGAGGCCCTCGACAAACACATGGACTGCGAGCTCATCCCCCTCGACGGCACGCCGAGTAAAAGTGAAACGCGCCGCGCCCAGGAAGCTGGCGAAGAGCCACGCGTCGAGAGCAACGCCCTCACCGAGGCCATCGCCACCGGCCACGTCTCGACCGTCGCCAACGGCATGCCCGGCACGCTGACCATCCCGCCCAGCCGCGACTTTGAGGGCTTCTACATCGCTCTGATCCGAAAACGCAGTTAGCGCACGGACCAACTCAACAAGCTATCTCCGTACGCGCTTGTCCTGCTGGTCACGGTGCTGCTTAAGTGCCTCGCGTTCCTTGCGCTCGGCTCTTTTGCCCTTAATGGCCGTAACCACAAAGTAGATGACCGCGGCGGCTACGATTGCGCCCACGCATAGGCCAATCGAGCCCAATAATGTCGAGATTTCCATACCGCGTCACCTCTCTTTTGTATACGGGACATCCAAGATAGCACCTCAAAACCTGCCACCACAGCTCCTTCACGTTCGCCGGCCCTTCGGTCTAACGGATAGCGCGGCGGGGAAAAATCAACTCGTCAAACGTTTTAGCAACGTAGCGCCGGTCGCACGCTGCCGACCGCACATTATAGAAACGGACCGCAATGGATTCTCTCAACGATTTGAACGAGCGTGTTGACGCTTTTGTCGCCACCAGCTCCTTCGACACGCCCGCCGCGACGAACGACCAAGCCCCCATCGATGTTCCCGCCGAGGTTCACGAGGACATCGTCGCCTCGGTCGATTTCTCAGAGGTTGAGCTTGCGGACGAATTTACCGAGCCCCAGGTGGCTGTAACCCCCAGCGGCCTTTTGCCCATGGAGCCGCTGCCCATCGACGGGCGCCTGCGCAAGGCGGCCCTCCGCATGCCCGATGAGATCGAGGAGGCCAGCGGCTTTACGCTCTTTGGACGCCGCATCAAATCGCTCATCTACACCACCGACGTGGCGGTCATCCGCAACTCCAATGCCGACGCCGTGTTTGCCGTCTACCCCTTCACGCCGCAGCCCGCCATTACGCAGGCGCTGCTGACTGTTGCCGAGTGCCCGGTCTTTGTGGGCGTTGGCGGCGGTACCACCACCGGTAAGCGCTCCGTGCAGATGGCGGCCGTCTCCGAGATGCAAGGCGCGGCGGGCTGCGTGGTCAACTCCCCCGCTACCGCCGAGATGGTCGAGCACATCACCAACATCGCCGACATCCCCGTCATCGCCACGGTCGTTCGCTGCGATGACGATGCCCACGCCAAGGTGCGCGCCGGGGCCAAGATCCTCAACATCGCCGCCGGCAAAAACACACCCCAGGTCCTACGCGAACTGCGAGAGCACTATCCCAGCCTGCCGCTCATCGCACCGGGTGGCAAGACGCCCGAGAGCATCCGTGAAACCATCGCCGCCGGCGCCAACGCTATCATCTGGACGCCGCCTTCGGCCCAGCAGCTGCAAACCGACATGATGGAGCGCTACCGCAAGATGAAGGAAGACGCCACGCCTGTCATCTCGCGCGACGATGTGCCCATTATCGACCAGGTCGCCGCCGCCGAGATCAGCCAGGTCGAGAACATGAATCCCGACGTGCCGATTCCCGACGAGGTCATCGAGCGCGTCGCCTCGATCCACGATCATATCGAGGAGCGTCGCGCCAACCGCGGACTCAAGCCCTCGCTACACGGTTTCTTCTTCCGTGGAAAGAAACGCTAGCAAAACATCTTGGCCCGCCCCGCAAACAACGGGACGGGCCTTTTTCTGTTATCAAATGTCAGGAGGACAGGCGTAGCCGTTAAAACCGTCAGCCAGCCCACAAACGTTAGTCCACGCGCTTGTCGCCCATAAAGAAGAGCGCCACCGTACCAGGTCCGGTATGCGAGCCAATCAGAGTACCGATGTCATTAATCTCAATCTTGCCTTTAAGCTGCGGAATCTGTTCCTCTATCAGCGCCGCAACTGCCTCGGCATCCTCGCGACACGCCGAGTGCGACATGATGCACTTACCCGAATAATCCGCACCGCCCTGCACGTGTGCCATCATGGTCTTAGCCATCTCGGAAATCGCACGCTTCTTGGTGCGAATCTTCTCACGCGGCGCCAGCTCACCTTCGCAATCGACCGTCATAAGCGGGCAAATCTTGAGTGCCGTGCCGATGATCGCGCTCGCGGCCGAAATGCGACCGCCGCGCAGGTAGCTCGACAGATCGGTCGAAAAGAACCAGTGGTGCAGGTTGAGTTTATGCTCCTCAATCCAAGCGGCCGTCTCGTCGAGCGAAGCGCCGCCATCGCGAACGTCGGCGGCACATTCCGCCAGCAGGCCAAGGCCCGAAGACGCCGCCAGCGAATCGATGACGCGCACCTTGCCGCCCTGGGGATAGCGATCCGCGAGCATCTGCGCCGCAACGCAGGCCGATCCATACGTGCCCGAAATACCCGACGACAACGTCAGGTGCAGCACGTCTTTACCCTCGGCAACAAACGGCTCCCAAAACTCCTCGTACTCACCCACGCTCACCTGAGACGTCTTGGGCATGGCGCCCGCGGCAATCTGAGCAAAAAACTCGTCCGGCGTAATCGACTGATACAGATCGTCCGTATAGACAACATCGTCGATCTCGTAATGAAAACACACGACAGGAATATTGCGCGACGCAAAGAACTCACGGGTTCGATCGGCAGCGGATTCACAGGTCAGGACAAAATCACTCATATGAGGCTCCTTACTCATTGCTGCGCAAATTATCGCACAGCATGCGTGAATACGGTACAAATGTCCGTTATTTACCAAATTGAACCAAAGGTAGTGAACATCTTTACCGTCATCATCTCTAGCGATCCCGGAGGTATGCGCCTGCAAAAACGACCCTACGTCTCCACTCAACCGCCATATCTACCTTGACTAAATCGATTTAGCAAACCGTTCGGCCAACAATTCAATCTCCACACCCCAATCGAAACAAAAGCAGCGCATACTGATAAACGTTTGACGCTGTTTATCAGTTTTACCAACCACATCGGAAGGTGTTTCATGGTCGCATTCGATCGCAATCCGCAAGACTTCAAGTATCTGCGCCTGCTGTCGAGACAGTTCCCCACCGAGCAATCCGCATTCACCGAGATCATCAACCTCTCGGCCATCCTCAACCTGCCCAAGGGCACCGAGCATTTTATGAGCGATGTGCATGGCGAGTACGAAGCCTTTATGCACATCCTCAACAACTGCTCGGGCGTCGTGCGCGAGCATGTCGACGAAATCTTTGGCGACACGCTCTCCTTTAACGAAAAGGGCGAGCTGTGCACGCTCATCTACTACCCGCGCGAGAAGATCGACCTGGTCCGCAGCCGGCACGAGGACTCGCCCACCTGGTACAAGACCATGCTCAACCAGCTCATTGTGGTTGCCCGCTCGCTTTCGAGCCGCTACACCCGCTCCAAGGTACGTAAGGCCATCCCGCGCGATTACGCCTACATCATCGACGAGCTGCTGCACACGCATCCGGACGAGAACAACTACCGCGTGCGTTATCACGAGCGCATTATCGAATCCATCTTGGAGACCGCCAGCGCCGACGACTTTATCGAATCGCTCGCCTCACTCATCAAGCGCCTCGCCGTCGACCACCTGCACTTGGTGGGCGACATCTTCGACCGCGGCGGCGGCGCGGCCAAGATTATGGACCGTCTGCTCACCTATCATTCGCTCGATATTCAGTGGGGCAACCACGATCTGTTGTGGATGGGCGCCGCTGCCGGCGAGCCTGCCTGCATCGCCACGGTGCTACGCAACAACCTGCGCTACGACAACTACGAGATTCTCGAGAACGACTACGGCATCTCGCTGCGCGAGCTTGTCGCCTTTGCCAACGCTACCTATACCGCCGGCGAGCCCATCAGCCCGCTCATCAAAGCCATCAACGTTCTGCTCTTTAAGCTCGAGGGCCAGATTATCCAGCGCCACCCCGAGTTCGACATGGCCGACCGTCTTCTGCTCGACAAGGTCGATCACGACACCGGCACGGTCACCCTCGCCGACGGCAGCGTGTGGCCGCTCACGACCAACGACTTCCCCACCGTCGATCCGGCAGACCCCTACACGCTCACGCCCGAGGAGCAGCACATCATCGACAAGCTCGTGTCCGAGTTTGTCACCGCCGATCATCTGCATCGCCACATCGATTTCCTCTATACCCACGGCTCCATGTATAAGGTCGCCAACGGCAATCTGCTGTTCCACGGCTGCGTACCGCTCAACGAAGACGGCACCTTTAGCAGCATGAACTGCCTGGGTACCTGGCACGCCGGCCGCGATTATTTTGATTTTTGCGACTATATCGCCCGTCGCGCCTGGCGCGTCGGCGACCGCGATGCCCTCGACTGGATGTGGTACCTGTGGATCGGCTTTAACTCACCCGCCAGCGGACGCGTGGTGCGCACCTTCGAGCGCGCCTACATTGCCGACAAGAGCACGTGGGTCGAGCCGATGGACCCGTACTACACGCTCACCACGTCCTCGTCCGTTTGCGACGACATCATGCGGGAGTTTGGCGTCGCCCCCATGGCTTGCTCGCCGACGGGCCATATCATCAACGGCCATACGCCCGTCAAGACCACCAAGGGCGAGCAGCCCATCCGCGCCAACGGAAAGTTGCTGGTCATCGACGGCGGTTTCTGTCGCGCCTACCACCCCAAAACGGGCATCGCCGGTTACACGCTCATCTCGAGCTCGCGCGGATGCCGCCTCAAGTCGCACCAGGCCTTTACCAGCGTTGCCGAGGCGCTCACCCGCAACATCGATATCGAAAGCGAGACCAACCGCTTTGACGAGGCCGACCGGCGCCGCATGGTGAGCGACACCGATACCGGCGTCAAGATTCGCAGTCAGATCCAAGACCTGCGCCAGCTCCTCGATGCATATAGAAACGGTGCTATCGAGGAGCGCGCCTAGCCCCGCCTGCGGGGATTGGTTAAACTTGCTGGGTTTGTCATCCCCGCGGCGCCCCGGCGCCACCCTAAGGCAGGTACCATGCAAAAGCTCCTTGCGCAGATCATAAAGTTTGGCGTCGTCGGCGTCGTTGCCACCGTCATCGACTTTGGCATCATGAATCTGCTCCACTACGGCCTGGGCCTCAACATCTTGATCGCCAACACCAGCGGTTTTATCGTCTCGCTCGTCTTTAACTACGTCGCGAGCATGAAGTACGTGTTTGCACACAAGGAGGGCATGAGCCGCCGCCGCGAGTTCATCATCTTTGTCGTGCTATCCGTTATTGGCCTGGCGCTCAACGACGGCATCGTGCTTGCCCTCAACGCCGGCCTGGGCCTCGAGGCCAATATCGCCAAGATTTGCGCTACCGCACTCGTCATGGTCTACAACTTTGTAACGCGAAAGATCTTCCTAGAGGGCGAGCAGACCAAATAGCTCGGCCTCCTCGTTGCACTACGGGGACCTGCGGATGACGCGCGTCGAGCGCTGTTTATTCGTGGGCCTTGCTCGTTTACGGGAAGATTTGCAGCGTTTGCGGATTACCTCTTGAATATTTGGCGAGTTCGTATAGTTCTTGCCAAAGACCTTACGTTTGCCATGCAAAAGCTCTAAAGTATCTCGTTGCTCGATTCATCAACGCATTGGATGTGATTACGTGCGCAACGCGCTGGCACAACCTCATACCAAGCAGTTCCTCAAGTTCGCTGTCGTGGGTCTTATCTCCTTTGGCGTCGACTGGGGCATGCTTATTGCGCTCGTCGAGCTGTTCCACCTCGACTTTTTGATGAGCACGACGGTCTCGTTTACCACGTCCGTCGTGGTTAACTACTGGCTCAGCATGAAGTACGTGTTCGACCATCGCGAGGGCATGAGCCGTAAGCGCGAGTTCACGATCTTTACCATCCTGTCGGTGATCGGTCTGGGCCTCAACGACCTGTACATGTTTGTGGGCGTCACGTTTTTGAGCATCGGCTACCAGGCCATGAAGGCCATCGCCACGTTCCTGGTCACCTGGTACAACTACTTTAGCCGTCGCTTTTTCCTCGAAGGCGCACGGTCGTAGTCAGCCAAACATACCCTTGCATTCGCAACCGGCTGGAATTCCCATTCCAGCCGGTTTTTGTTTACAGAGTTTGCCGAGGAAGGAGGGCTACGGTGCATGAATGGGACGCAGTTTCCCCATGAACGCCGTTCCGGAAAGTGTATCCCAGATTGCAGCCTCAGAATGGGAGGCAGCTTCCGCAACGCCGTCCTAGCGGATACTGTGTCCCGGAATCAGTCAACAGAACAGGACACAGTTTCCAGATGAGCCCCCATGCGGAAAGTCCATCCCGGAATGAGCCCCCAGAGCGGGACACGCTTTCCGAAACCCGCCCCATCGGGAAACCGTATCCCGGTCTGAGCGTGGATTCCGGGACGCAGTTTCCCGCGGACGCCGAAACGGAAAGCACATCCCGTTATCGATGTCTAGAACGAGATGCGCTTTCCCAATGGATGCTGATGCGGAAATTGCGTCCCGGAATTCACCTTCAGAGTGGGATGCGATTTCCAGTTGAGCCTCGATTGGGAAACGACGTCCCATTCGCATAAAAATGGGCGGCTCGGATGTTGGTCCGAACCGCCCGTTTGGCGTGTTATGTCGAGGCATTTAGCCCGTTACGTAATACCAGACCACGCTGTCGCCATTGGAGAGAACGTAGTTGCTGCACGCCGTGTTGGGCGTTACGCCGTTGACAGAGTACATCCAGCCGCTTGTACCACCGTGCTCCTTCTCGGCCAAACCGCCGATAGCGGCGACATACGTGCCGTACGATGAGCCGTGCGCATTTACGGAAAGGCCCAGGGCGCACAGGGCATCGTAGGGGGTAGCGCCCTCGTTGAAGGTGAACGTACCGCCAGAAGACACCGGGTTACCCACGGAACTCGACGTCACTGAGACCGTCACAGTAATGTAGCCAGGCTGCTGCGAGCCGCCCTGATTACCAGCAGAGGCGCTGTCGCCGTTGGATGCAGACCCACCGCCGGCCGCCGAGCCGCCGCCCGAAGAGGAGCCGTTTGAAGAACTCGATCCACCAGCGGATTCGGAGTCCTGTCCGGCAGACGCGTTGTTGGACTTCTTGCCGCCCTTGTCTTCGGACTTCTTCTCTTTCGAATCCTTGTCTGACTTCTCGTCCGAAGACTCGGAAGCGTCCTTGGAATCCGATTCACTCGAGTCCTTGGACTCGGAGTCCACAGCGTCGGAAGACGAGGAGCCCGCTGTCTCCATCTTGCGAGAAGCGATAGAGCCAGAGCCGGCAACGCTCCTCCCCGCCACGGCCCGAGCGATCCAATCGATGGACCAGGCGCCGCTGGCGGAAGGGTGAACAAAGCCCAGCGAGACGACAATCAGCGCGATGCAGACGGCCGTCAGAGAGCCAAGTAGCGCCTTGCGCCGAGGGGCGGACGCCGCCGAAGCGGCTCCCTTTTGCTTTCCATCGTCGAGCTGGATGAACGACGAGTCGGGTTGCTTGGAGTCGGCATCCTGAGGTTTATTGGACACAGCTCTCACCTACCGACGCTTGGTAAACACGAACACGCCAATGACCGCAAGCCCGATCACGCCGGCCGCTACGCCGGCAATGGCGAGCGGGTTGAAGCCAGACTGCTGTGCCGGAGCCTCAGCGGACTTCTTAGCGGTAGTCGCGGCAGCCGAGCCCGTATCGGACTTGGAGCTGGACTTGCCGGACTTCTTGTCAGACTTCTTGCTGTCCTTCTTGTCGCCCTTGCCGGAATCCTTCTTGGAATCCTTGCCGTCCTTGGTCTCGGTCTTGGTCGACGATACCGGCTTCTGCCCAGGCAAAACAGCGCCGCCGCTCTGCTGGCCGTTTGTGCCGTTACCGGAGCCAGAACCAGCACCGGCATTACCCGAGCCGCCATTGCCGCTATTGGAGCCAGAGTCACCGTTGCCGCCAGGGGTAACGGCATTCTTGGTCCACTTGGCGTAGAGCGTCATATCGGCCGTCACCGCAGCGCTAAAGTCATACGCCTTTGTGCAAGCCTCATCGGTATACCAGCCACCAAAGGTGTAGCCCTCACGCGTCGGATCGGCCGGTTTGGTGACGGTCGAGCCAGAAGCAGGCGTCTGATCGCCAGTCGCAGAGCCGCCCCGAGCATCAAACTTAACGCGATGGGCCTGGGACTTCACACAGAACAAGTGACCTGAGTCGTTCGTGTAGTAAAGGTTGCCGAACTCGTCGCAGACAACCGACGCCATGCAGTAGTTTGCATAACCAGAACCGGGAACAAACACTTCGGTCGCCTCGGCATCGCCCAGCTTGTACATATACACGCCGCCGCCCGAAGTGTAGTTAGGCCAGTTTCCCTTGGCGCCATTTAGGGTGAAGTACACATATGTTTCACCATCGCGCGTGGAGACGAGCGGCGTGCTCTTCGATTCAAAGCCGAGCTCTTCGCCATCGGCTTTCGTAATCTGCCTCACGCTCATATCAGAAAGATCGATGATCGACAGCAGGCCCTTAGCCTTCCAATTGTTCGCAGTCGCACCGCAAATAAAGGCATATTTGCCGCTAAACACGGGCGTTGAAGTCGAGTATGGGGCAAACTGCACCTTCCCGGCCTCGGTAATAGAGCCATCCGAACCAATAGTCAGCTTGTGCAACGTACCATCGTTGCGCGTGACCGCATATACAAAGCCGTCATGAAGGACAAGCGCCGAACGGATATTGCCACCAGATAGCTTAATCGAACCAACAAGCTTTGACAGATCGGCAGAATACACGCGCACCTGGCCGAAATCTCCGCCAACGACATAGTAGCCATTGACCATCAGGCCGCCGGACCAGTAGTAACCTCCGTCAGCGACGGAGGCGCTACCGGCGATGGCGCCCGTGTGAATATTGATGCGCCTGACCGTACCGTTTTGCACGTCATTGCCGGACCAATAATCAAGGGTATTGATATAGACATAATCGCCGTCAACGGTCAGCGAAGACAGGTTCTGGTTCGTAAACGCGTCGGAATACCAAAGCGTCTCAAACGTCTTTGCCGAAACAGCCTGCAGATAGCCGCCCGAAAGCGGAATCAGAATGATGCCCTGCGCAATAACGGGACGGCAGGTGCTATCCATGGAAGAGCCAAGCTCAAGCGAGCGTACGACGGAACCCGTCTCGGGGTCGATCTCATTCAGAGCGGCATTCCACGTCTTTCCGCCCCATACCGAAGCGCCCGTGACAAGGTACACCTTTCCATTCGCGACAATGGGGTCAGACGCAGAGGCGCTTGCGCCTGCCTTCTGCTGCTCTTCGGTTAAAAGGTTGAGCGCCCAGGAAGGCGTATCGGTCTTTGTCGTAGGCGTAAGGGCATCCGTTGCGGATCCCGAGCCACCGTTCGCAAAGCCATTCCATGCCGTATCGACATCGGGATGCTCAGCCCCAGGATTGGTGGCAGGCGCCGACGAAGGCTTCTGTATGCCATCGCCCTTAACGTAACGGAACTCGACGCAATCGCCGTTCTTAAGGCAATAGCTCGAGGCGCCGAAGTTCGCAAACCCATTGTTTACGTAAAACGACCAGAAGCTGTAAGGCGCGGCGCTCGTTGTGCCCAGCACGCGGCCATCGGGCATCGTCGCACTCGTAAGACCCAAGGCGTTTGCCTCAAGGTTCGTACAACCGGCAGCCGTCATAAGCTGCTCGAGTACCGACTCGGCCGTCGTGTCATCGTCGGCGGGAAGCGTAAGCTCGGTCAAGGGCACCACCGATTGCTCGGTGTAGTTGCCGTCGGCATCACTTGCGGAGACGCCCGTGACCTTGGCCGTCACCGTAATGGTCTTGCCCTCGTTCGGGTTGTCGAGCCCCGTCGTTCCCTTGACGTTTACCGTCGCAGAAACATCCAAGCCGGCAAGCACCGCGTAGTCCGAATTGTCGGGATAGCGCTCGGCATAACGGGCAAAACGCTCACTCTTCAGACGGCCGCTAATCGTGACTTTCGTGTTGTATTCGGGCTGAGTGAGGATAAGATTCTCATGCGCGATAACCCTCGGTTTGCTCGACTTGAGCAAACGATAGGTGTTCTCCGTGCCGCCGGGGAGCTCGCTGAACACGAAGCCGTAATGTCCCGAAGCCTCTTCGGTGGAATAGCACCAGTTAACGCCGAGTCCTTGGCCATACACCTTAAGCGGTGCATGCAGGTTGCCCGTCACGCTGGAGGCATTTTGGCCATCAAGAATACCCAAGTAGAACGAAGACTTCGCAAGGCTCAGGTGGAACAACTCGGCATTGAGCTCGTCCTGATTCTGCGGAGAAATCGCAAAGTCGAGGGTCCTGCTTGCCGTGACTTCGGCGTTGGACTTATCGGTCACCGTAAGGGTGACTTTGGTCTTCGCTGCCTCGACGCCAGGCAGCGGCTGATAGACCGTACCCTTGTAACCGTTAAACGTGATGTCATCGGTGCTGGCGGAGTACTCGACCTTGTAATACTTGCCGTCGACACCAAGGTTCTTGGGCTGTGGCATTTGCAGGTCGGCGGTTAGGCCGTCCTTGTCGGCAACCGTTTTGGTGCCGTAGTACTTGATATTGTCGTAGGTAAAGGCCGCATCGACCTTTGCCTGCAGGTCGGCCTTGTCGGATGCAACCTTATCGGGGTCGCCCTTGACGGTCACCGTGAAGTCGTGCGATCCGGCAAGCTTGATGTCGCCATTCGTAACCGTAACCTTGGCGGTCAGCGTCACGTCTCGGTCGCTCGATGCGCGCGAGACCGTACCCGTCTTATCTTCCCAGCTAACACCAGAAACAGACAGGCGCTCGGTGTCGGAGCTTGTCCATTCAACAGAGAATTTCTTTGCGGAACCCGCCTTGTGCGGAAGCGTGACATTTTGGGTCACGCCATCGGCGGACTCGCCCGCCGCGTAGCCAATCTGCAGGGATTCGGCGGCTCCGTCAAGAAGGTCTTGCAGCTTGGCCTCGTCCCAAGCAACCTGTACCGACTTGTTGGGCTGGTAAGGCTCAGTCTTGCCATCGCGTGACAGCTCAAACACCACATCGGCGCTACGCAGACCGTCGATGTTGTAACCGGTGTAGTCGTTGGGGTCGATGTAGAAGAAGGTCACATCGCCGTTGGTCTTATCCTGGGCGTCGGAGATACGGACCGTGGCCTTGGCATCCTCTACCTTAAAGAGCACGCCGCCCTCGGAGACCTTAACGTCAACGTCGGTAAATCCCAGATTGGCAAGCTGCGCCTTCAGGACATCGTTGACGTTGCCGCCCTCGGCGCTGTAGTCAACAACGATTTGCTTGTTGGCATCGTTGAGCTTTTGGACTGCAGCCTCGAGCGAGTCCGCGGCGATAACCTTGTTGGCGGAGACGAGCTCGACCGCTGAGCTGCCGCTCGTGGCGACAGCCTTCAGATACTTGCCCGCGGCAGAAGCCGAAACCGTTGCCGTAGCGCCCGACATATCGGACAGCAGCGTCCAGTCGCTAGCGGGAGCCTTCGCATCGTGGGCGGCATACCAGACAACGGTCGTCTTGTCAGTGACGTCGATGCCATTGGCGGTCGAGCCATCGGCACGCTTGGCTTGCACCATTGCCTTAACGCTATCGCCCGAAACAAGATGGGTCGAATCGCTATTGATCTGAGGGAGCGTGGTCACGCGCAGCAGGGCGTACTCCCCCGCCGCAGTAACGCTGTCAGAGGAAACCCACGCGACGGTGTTGTCGAGTGCGCTTGCCGTAAGCTTGATGCGCTTACCCACGAGAGCGTCGCCGATCGTCAGCGCTCGGCTCTCGGCATCGATACCGTCAGCGACCTCAACCCAATCGGCATCACCCTCGCCCTTGGCATACCACGTGACCGTAAGCTTGGCATCCGCAGGCAAATCGGAATCGAACCAGCTCGAGGAACCGGGAATCTTGACGCACGGCGTAAGCGTCGTGCCAACGGAGAGCACCGCGGTAGACGCTTCCTTGGGCCCAACGGACTTAAGCGTATACTGACCGGCAAGCGTCACAGGACCCACGGGGTTAACAGACTGCGTGCTGCCGTAGCTCTTCTTTTGCGTGCTCTTGACAGAGTTCTTGCTCGTTGCAATCACGCGAATGTACTTGCCCACCATGTCGTTGGTCGGCGCATACGTCGCAGAATCGGCTGCGTCGGCAATGTTCTCAAAATGGCTATCGAGAGGGCTCTTGTCGCTGGAGTACTGCCACTGATAGTGGACCTTATCGGAGGCCGAGACACTGGTGTAGGAGTTGCCCTTGGTCGCCTTCGCGGTCAGAACGTTGCCTGCGGCAATCTGACCAGATGCCAACGCACCCTCAACCGTCACACCGTAAAGCTCAACAGAGCCGGCCTCGACAACGAGAACAGCACTCGACTCCTCGTCACCAAAACCGCCGTTAGCACATGCCCTGACATACTTACCAGCGTAGGACGCATCGGGTGTAAAGGTATTGGTGGTCGCGCCATCGATCTTCGTCGTGCACGTCGTCGACGTGTCGCCGCAGTACCACGACCACGCAACGTGCTCGTTGGCGGTCACATCACCCGAAGCCGCATTAGCGGTCGCCGTGATGGCCTCGCCTGCGTTGGCCTCGCCCGTCTTGTCGAGCTTAACGCTCGTGATGTTGACGGAGCCGGCAGCACCGATAAGGCTCGAGCCCTTGGTGATGTAGTCGCTGTTGCCAATCTTTGCGGTAATGTAGCAACGAACCGACTTGCCCTCGTAAGGCGCGAGCTTCAGAGTGCTGGACGTCGCGCCCTCGATATCGGTGTAGTCGCCGCCCTTTTTATCCGCAACCTGCCACTGATAGTTCAGCTTGGACGCATCGATGTACTCAGAGGCGCCCTTCTCTTTAGCGAGGGCTTGGACAGTATCGGCGGCGGTGTAGACGTAGGTTCCCGAGATCGAGCCCACGGGGGCCAGAATGGCGGAGTAGATGACCACAGCACCGGCCTGTTTGAAGGGACCCACGCCATAGCCGGCCGACCAGTTGCCGAACGAGACATCGTTCGCGCCCGCGTTCGCAGACACTGAGACATAGTAGCCCTCAAGGTCGTCAGTCACGGTAAGCGTGGGACCGAACTCTCCCTCGATGGTCTCCCACGTGGTCGAGCTGCTGGGTGCCGAGGCGCCCTTGTACTTCTTCCAGGTGTAGGTGACCTTAGAGTTATCGACGTAGGTGGGGCTGTAACTCGAGCCGGTGTACGCCTTAGCCGTGAGGGTCGCGCCGATCTCCGTGGAGGAAGCGGAGAGCTCGACGCCTGCGAGCTTGACCGCGCCGGCCTTGAGCACAGCATCGGAAGTCTTCACCTCGACATCATTTACACCCGCGTTGGCGACGACCTTCAGATACTTACCGGCTAGATTCTCGGGCACAGTAAAGGCGGCAGACGTCGCATCGTCAATCTTGGTCCAGTCGGAGTTCTTGTTTGTCGACTCGTACCAGGTAAAAGTAACGTTGGTGTCGCTCGTGACGGGCGTGTTATGCGAAACGTACGCCGTAGCCGTAACCTCATCGCCGACAGCAGGCGAAGAATTGCTCAGCTTAACGGAATCGAGCTGAGCCTGGCCAACACCGAGCACAGGGCCAGGGATGTCCTTGGCGTTGATGCCCGAGCCGTACGAAACCGAGGGGCCGTAGTAGTCCTTGCCATCTGCCGTTACCTTGCAGATGAAGTACTTGCCAACCATGGCGTCGGTAACGGTGAGTGACTGTTCGTTGCCTACGATCTCGGTGTAATTGGCGACGTTGCTGCTCGCCTTAACCGTGCCGGCAAGCCAGGTGTAGGTCCAGGCGCCGGGGTTGCTGACGGACCGAGTTTCGGTGGTGGGGTCACCCCAATCGTCCTCGGTCTCCACCTCGTCGTACATATTGGCCCAAAGCGTTTCGCCCGCGCTGAGCGCGCCCGACTTCGTGGAATACGAGTTGTCCTTATCCTTGGTGTCCTGGATGAAGACCTTGGCCTCGCTGGAAAGCGTCGTGGCAGAAGCGGCGTCAACGGCGTTCTTCTGCTCCGAGGCAGCAGGCGTCGCAGCAGAGTTCTCGGACTCAGTCGCGTTGTCTGCGGCGGTGTCATCGCCATTCGCGGCACTCGCAGTTGCGCCCTGATCAGCGTCGGCGCCATCGGCAGCAGCGCTCGCCGCCGCGCTGTTCGCGTCGGCGCCGGCGGCAACGCCCTCGTCGGCCGCCGCGCCCTCGCCGCCCGTCGCAGCCTGAGCCACAGACTCGGCAATGCCCTCGGCGCCCTCGGCCCAGAGTTGCGCCGGCGTGGTGCCAAAAGCCATGGCAAAAGCCAGGAACGCCACCAGACCGCGCTTGGCTATGCCGCGGGCAATCGCTCCATGACGACGCCACGAGGCGCGCTGGCACTCGTCCTCAAACATATCCATTTGTCTCCTATTGTCTGAACTTGGGACATTGCCCAGCGGCTGCCCCACGTCATCGCGCATATTGCGCTCGAGTACCCCCATCGGGGTCCCCCTTCCCTCCAGAGCCCAACGCGTACCGGCGGCATGCGCCGCGGCCGCGTACAAGATGGGAGGCGATCCGACTTAACCTTACCGGCCCGGGCACGCCGTCCGATCTGCGACGCGACCATCCCGGGCCAAGAGGAATTACGGTTACTGGTACAGCCGGGGACTTGCACCCCGATTCTCCCAAACACGCAGGAAAACCGCGCATTCGTGCGTCTCCGCACCACCATCTAGGCCATCGATTATTACTGTCAATATGGTAGCACGCAAAAGGGCCCCGCACGCAGGCGAAGCCCAAGGTAAAAGCTATTGTTTGCGATAGGAGAATGCGGTGACGGTCGCAGTCTCTACCGCTTGCCGCCGTGACTGTTGCGCCAGATCTCGCGGCCCAGCATCAGCGCCAGCGCCAGCGCACTCACGTAGCCCATAAAGCCAATGACCGGGATACCGAACACAACCGGCTCGATGCGCGCGTAGTACACCACCGACGAGCCGATAAACAGGCCGGCGATCACAATTGCCATCGACATGCGGTCGACAATTCCACCCAGCTGTCGCAGCGCCTTATCGCTGCTCATGATCTGCGTGTTCACCTTAAGCTGGCCGCGCGTGAGCATGCGCGACGCCAAGCCCAGATACTCGGCCGCCTCGAGCGAGCCTTTTGCCGCGCGATAGCTGCTCGCGGCAAGATCGTGCCCCATTTCGCGGACGCGCGCATAGGTGCTCTTCTCGTTTTTGATGTGCGTCTGGATGATCTGGATCATGTTGACGTCGGGCATATACTCGGTCAGCAGACCCTCGAGTGTCACCATGCCACGCGCGAACATCGTCACCACGCTCGGCAGCTCAACGTCGTTTTTGCGCGCCAGATTTAACAGCGAGGTTAAAAACTCGCCGATATCCAGGTCCTTAAGGTCGAGCCCTGCAAAGTCGGCGACGATAAAGTCCAAGTCGGACAAAAAGGCCGAATGGTCGAGCTCGGCAGAATCGCCGCGCGTCACGGCAAAGCGCATAAGCGAATCCTTGAGCTTGGGAACGTCACCTTCGGCCACGGCGAAAATCATATCCTTGACGATACCGCGGTCGTGACTCGACATGCGCCCGACCATGCCCAGGTCGATAAAGTAGACGATGCCGTCCTTGAGGATAATGTTTCCCGCATGCGGGTCGGCATGGAAAAAGCCGTCGTCGAGCACCTGCGTCGAGTAGTCCTCGACGATCGCGGCGCCAATCTTTTCCAAGTCATAACCCTCGGCCTCAAGGCGTTTGGGGTCGGCAATGGAGATGCCGTCGATGTAGTCCATGACCACGACGTGTTCGGTGCAAAGGTCCAAGTAGGATTTGGGACACGAGACGCCATGCACGCTTTTGTGGAAGTCATAGAAATCGTTGAGGTTTTTGGCCTCGGCCAAAAAGTTGGTCTCCTCGCGAAACGAGGTCCACAGCTCTTCGACCACGCCATGCAGGTCCACAAACTGGTCGGTGTTGACGAACTTGGAAACGATGCGCACCACCGAACGGATGATGTCGATGTCCTGAGCCATCACCTGCTGCGCGCCGGGGCGCTGCACCTTAACGGCCACGTCCTCGCCAGTCACCAGACGGGCGCGGTGCACCTGCGCGAGCGACGCGCTACCGAGCGGGTTGGGGTCAATCGCGTCGAATATCTGCCCCAGGCGCTGGCCGTATTCCTCTTCCAAACAGCGGAGCACTACCTCATACGGCACCGGCTCTACGTCGGAGCGCAGACGGCGCAGCTCGTCGCAAAACCGCTGCGGCAAAATCTCGGAGCGGTTAGCCAGAATCTGCCCCATCTTAACGAACATGGGGCCGAGCTCTTCGAGCAGACGACGCAGGCGCACCGGCGTGAGGTTATCCCACACGCGGTACTTTTTGATCAGGCGAACGATCTGACCGATGCGCTCACGACGACCTGCCGGCGTGAGCTGGTATTCCTCGTCCGGCGCCATCGCGTCGGGCTCCTCGGGGACCATATCGACAGCGCGCGGCTTCTTGCGAGCGCCCGAGACGGCGGCCTCGACCTCATCGACAACCGCCGCCTCGTCACCCAAGGGATCTTGATTGCTGTAATCGGTGGTGGAATCTGCCATCTGCGCTGCTACTCGGCCTCTTCGGCGTCCTCTGCGTCGTCGGGCTCAACGGACTCGACGGGCACCGAGGTCACGTTGTCCTCGACCGAATCGACGATGTCGCGCACATGGGCCAAAAAGGCCGTGCGCTCGGGGGCGGTCATGACGCGCACGCGGGCGAGGATGAGCTCGTCGAGCACGCGCTGGGCCGCGGTCTCGCCCTGCATGCCCAGGCGCTCGGTCAGGTCGGAGATGGTGCCGCCGGCCTGTTCGAACATGTCGGACACGCTGCGGGCGATATCGGGGGTGCCGGCGTCCTTGCGCACCTGCTCGCCCTTGGCATTGAGGTCGTCGAGGACCTTCTTGCCGCCCTCGACGGCAACGGCGGCGGCACCGAAGCCCACGTTGATGGCACCGTTAACAAGCTGATCGAATTTCATAACCATGGTTGGCTCCAATCGTGAACAACTTCATTGGCCTACTTGTACCCAAGATTGAGCAAACGACACAAAATCGTTTGTCACCGGGATAGAAATCGAGCGAGGCAAAGCCTTTGACGGCGTTTGCCTCGCTCGTTCGCTGCAATGTGGCTTTTACCTAATGTTATCGTTCATCGCGAAGGAATTCTTCATGGCACAGCTCGTGGTGTAGAGCACCTTACCCAACAGGGCATCGGTCTCCACGCGCACAAGCTCGGCAAAGGCCTCGTTGGCGCGGGCGAGCTCGGCGGGCACCTCGGCCTCGGGCAGTACGGCTACAACGGCGTCAACGTCGTGGATCTGCTTGTGGCCCATGCCGCCGACCTTCTCCTGATAATCCTCGACCGCGCGACCGCACTCATGGAAGCGAACATCGGCCAAGGCGCCAATCAGGCGATTTGCCCAATAGAAATTCTCGGACGTCACGCGAGCCTGCGTGTCGGCATAGTACTCGGGCATGGTCTCGACATTGGCGTACAGCGGCACAAGCGCGTTAAACGAGTTGGAGCCAAACGCCATCCACTGCACGGCGCGATACGCCGGCTGCGCATAGGGGCGCAGCTGCAGCACGGCGAGCTGGCTGTTGCGGTTGATGCCGATGGGACGATAGGCGCCGCGCGTGGCGGGCGTACCCTTGCTGCCGTAGCAGTCGTACTCCGTGCCCTGGTAGTGGCTCGAAAGCACGTACTTGATGTCCTCGAGGGTCACCTTGCGCTCGGGCACGCGGCTCCAGGGAATGTCGTCGCTCTCGGGCGTGTAGTCGGCGTCGGGACCGTCCCACACATCGCTGGGGTTGAGACAGCGCTGCATGTACCAGGCGCGCGGTGTGTTGTAGACGTGGTCGCTGTCGCTGTGCGAGCCAAAGGCCTCGCGCGGGTTAAAGACCGCGGCGGGACCGTCGCCCTTAACGCCCAGCGTCAGGTCCAGATGCCACTCGGCCATCCAGGTGCGTAGGTCGGCCGAGCACATGTGGTCGACCTGCGCGCCCTCGGCGTCGTCCAAGTCAAAGCTGTCGATACCCAGCTGGTTGGGCATGGTCACATAGGCGTCGTCGGGCACGCGCTTGGCGATCCAGTGGTGGCCGCCGATGGTCTCGAGCCACCAGATCTCGTCAACGTCGCTAAAGGCGATGCCGTTGTTCTCGTAGGTGCCGTAGCGCTCGAGCAGGTCGCCCAGAATGCGCACACCGTCGCGGGCGGACTTGGCGTATGGCAGCACCAGGGTCACCATGTCCTCCTCGCCCAAACCGCCGGGCTGCGCCGGCACATAGCCGTCCTCGCCCTCGTTGCCCTTGGCGGGCACGAAATCCACGAGCGGATCGGCGCCGCGGACGCGCTCGTTGGTGGTGAGCGTCTCGGTTGCGGACATGCCAACATTGAGCTCGTTGAAACCGGCCTCGGCCCAAATGCCATGACCCGGGACAACGTCGGGGACGCTTGTGTAACGCATGGGATTGTCGGGCAGCTCAACGGTCAGGTGGCTCAGGACACTCGTGTAGACACGCGGCTGCTCGTCGGGATGCACTACGCGCATGCGCTTGGGCTCAAACACCCCATTGGACGAGTCCTCGTTGCGGGCAACCAGCGTCGACCCGTCGTAGCTCGCGTTCTTACCGACCAAAATCGTTGTGCACGGCATGCGCATCCTCCTTGAGCGAAGAAATCAAACGGCAACAGTGTATCGCTTCGGTGCAAAAAGGGCGAAACCACAGCCTCGGCAGCCCCCGTGGTCAAAAGCCTATTTCGATGTGCGCTCGACCGCTTCGATCACGTGTTTGGCGAGAATCGCGGTGGTCACAGCCCCCACGCCGCCCGGCACGGGTGTGATGGCGTTAACGATTGGCTCCGCAGCATCAAAATCGACGTCGCCGACCAGCTTGCCGGCGGCCTCGTCCCAGTTAATGCCCACATCGATGATCGTCTGGCCCTCGCGAACCGCATCCGCGCCAATCGTGTGCGCGCGCCCAACGGCCGCAACCACAACATCAGCCGCACGACACTCGGCAGCAAGGTCGCGCGTATGCGTATGGCACGTCGTCACCGTGGCATTGCGAGCCGTAAGCATGGCGGCAACGGGACGGCCAATCACCTGAGACCGACCGACGACCGCGACCTTGGCCCCATCCAGCTCAACACCGTAATGGTCCAGCAACGCCAACACGGCCTCAGCCGTGCAAGGAGCAAAGCCCTCGCCTCGCCCCGAAAGCGTGGTAAGTAGCGAGGCCGGCGTCATGGAGTCGACATCCTTGGCGGGATCGAGTGCCGCGGCAACCGCATCCTCGTCAAGCCCAGCGGGCAGTGGGCGAAACACTAGGCAGCCATGAACGGCGGGGTCGGCATTGATGTCCTTAATAGCCGCCAGCAGCTCATCCTGCGAAGCATCGGCAGGAAGCAAAACGCGGCGAGCCTCAATGCCAGCCTTTTCACAGCGCTTGAGGGCGCCGCGCTCGTACGATAGATCGTCCTCGCGCTCGCCCACACGAACGATGGCCAGCGTCGGCACAACGCCGCGTTCGCGCAAAGCAGCGCAGCGAGCGGCAAGTTCCTCGGTCAAAGTACGGGCAACGGGAGCGCCTTTGAGCAGCTCGGCCATGGCTATCCCCTCTTCCTGGCTGCGTCGGCGGCACGGCGCGCCAGCGCATCGGCACGCGGCAGCCACGTATCGAGCAGCTCATCGCACGCCGCCTCGAGCTCCTCGGCGCGTGCCCGGTCTTTCATAGACGTAGTGTTGGCAAAGAGCGTCAGACTCGCGCCCTGCATGGCGGCGCGGCAGAACACGGCGCCACAAGCCACGTCGGACAGCAGCTGGCGCGACCCCTTGTCCGCCATGTCCTCGAGCAGCGCCAGCGCGCGCCCGCAGGCATCCATAATGCGATACGGTGGCATAGCCGCCACGTGCAGCGCATCCTGAATCGCAGCCGGTCGAGCCGGATCCTCGCGCGAAATACCGTACGCCGCGGACACCTGCCCGTAGGCACGAACGTCCTCGGCAACCAACTCGACAAGCTCCTGGGCCAGCTCATCAGCCTGAGCAAACGCGTGCGCCAAATCGTCCGCTCGATCGGCAAGCGCGGGATTGGTCGCACCGTAGCGAGCAACCATCCCGCAAAGTGAGGCTCCCAGCGCGCCCACAAAGGCGCTCGCGCTACCGCCGCCGGGAACCGGCTCGCGCGCGGCAAGCGCCTCGGCAAACCCTCGGCAGGTCTTATCCATCATCTCTTGGCTCATGTGCATGCACCCTCAATGCTTGCCAAGCTAATCGGACAGTCGGCGCCGCCCGTACGCATCGTGTATTTCGTGGTGCCTAGTCTAGCCCATAAGAGCATTCGCGTCAGTGCGCCCAGTTATCGCACTTTTCTATGGCGGGCGATAGGCGCAACATCGCTGCGCTTATCGCCAAGCAATCAATCGCGACCCCTATCAAGGTCAGTCTTGCGCCCAGTCCATTGGGCCATAGACACACCAAGTGCCATCGCGCAAACCACACCGGCAAAACGAATGTATCTTTGTTGCACAATCCGATGCAACAAAGATGCAGGTATGCGGAATAAATATGCAAGAAGCGTGAGAAAGATTGGCGTACCGATAAAGGCGCGAAATAGGGGTTTAGCAAAATGTCAGAAGCTCTATAATATTTATGCTGATTTAATACTTTTAGAGTCGAAGGAGTCTCAGCATGAAGTCGTTTTTGAAAACGGTCTCTCGTGCGGTCGCAGCGCTGTTTGCCGTTGCGCTCGTCACGATGGGCGTAGCATCGCCTGCTTTCGCAGACGGTGCCGCCGGCACGATTACCAATGCCCGCACCGGTGAAATCTACAGCGATCTTGCCACCGCTACCGAAAAGGCGGAGAGCGGCGACACCATCAAGCTCGGCGAGGGCAACTATACCCTCTACGGCGTGAGCTCCGTGGGTCACACCAAGGGCAAGGACCTTACCTTTGAGGGTCTAGGCACGGACAAGACCGCATGGAACATCGGTGCGGAGGTTCCCGATCCTGCAAACTATGGTACCGAGTACAACGGCGACTATTCCTTTGACGGCGCCGGCACCGTTACGTTCAAGAACATGAAGCTGCGTTCGGGCTCTGCGGACTATCTTGGCTTCATTCGTGCCGACAAAACCGTGGTAGACAGCTGCATTGTTAATGGCAAGACGTTCTACTGGGGTTATTCTTCCGCCGAGTTCAGGAACACGACGTTCAACGCCCCGAATGGCGATTACGCCATCTGGACGTACAGCTCGCCGACCATGACGTTTGACAGCTGCACCTTTAATGCCAGTGGCAAGGTTATTAATGTCTACACCGATGCCGGTGCCGGCAGCCATGACATTACCGTTAACGTGAATAATTGCACGTTCAACTCGGCAACCAGCTTGCTTGCCCACAAGCAAGCTTTGAACATCAACGACTCTAATATGGGGGACTTCAAGTACATCCTCAACATTACCGGTACCAATACGGTTAACTTTACCGGTAACTATGCTAAGAATGCGCGCGACATCACTACCTGCTCGCAGCTCTTTGGCTTTGGTGGCAAGTCGGGCAACGACACCGGCCGCACCGATGTCTACATTGGCGGCACTCTCGTGTGGTCCAAAAAAGAAGGCGAGACGTTCAAAGGCGAGATGAAGACCCACTCCTACACCGACGGCGAGCATGACAACGCCTACGATGTCACCTACACCGAGTGGGCCTCTGACAATGCCGGTACTTGGACTCGTACGGGAACCCCTAAGTGCAAGTACTGCGGCTTCGTCAAGCCTGATTTCGTGGAAAAGGCCTACGATCTCTCCTACGACCTGAACGGTTCCGAGGATAAGCAAACTGTCGATTTCGCTACCGTCGAGCACGTTACCGAGGCCGAGGTTACGGCCGAGCAGCCGGTGCGCAAGGGCTACTCCTTCGTGGGCTGGAACACCGCAAAGGACGGCTCCGGCACAAGCTATGCCGCGGGCGATAAGGTTGAGCTTTCCGCTCCTGTGACGCTCTACGCCCAGTGGAAGAAGGATGAGCCCGCGCCCAAGCCTTCCGACAACAAGCCTTCCGACAACAAGCCTGCCGGCAAGCCTGCAAATAAGACCAAGGCAAACAAGCAGGATCTGCCCAACACGGGTGACGCCTCCGCCAACATCGTCGCTGCTATAGGCATCATGGCAATCGCCTGCTTTGTCGCCAGCGCTGTCGTGTCTAAGGTTCGCAAGTAATTTCAACTTCGAAACACGCCGCAGCAACTTGTTGCAACGCAAAGGGGTCCGCACCGCAAAAGGTGCGGACCCCTTTTTGCACAAAAAGCTGTGGCGAGACACCCACGATGACTACCCGGATGCGTCCATCGTCAAGATTCGCAGCCCCCGGCTACGCTCCGCCCCACCGCACCAAACATGGGACCAGTGGAAGGACAGCAGCACCGGCCCTCCCCTCTTTTGCGCCCGGACATATTGCCACTTAACGGCGCAAATCCAGCCCTCAGAATGGGACACATGGCCCACCCTTACGAGCCGCTCGCGCGTACAGTAAAGGCAGGTAATCCATGGGCGGTTACAGATGAGGAGACACGACCATGAAAAAGAAGGCCTTTGCGATTCTCACCCTCTGCATCAGTCTCTTTGCTGCAGTTGCCCTGGTGGGTTGCGGCGGAAGCGGTGGCGCTACCGGCAGTGGCGGTGGCGGCGGAGCAGAAAAACCAGCCGTGGATATGAGGACCGACTTCATCTGGTTTAAGGTCGAGGTCCCCGAGGGCGTCGAGATTACCGACGTCGCTGGCGACACCGCCGATAGGGCCCAGTTTAAGTTCACCGAGAGCGAGCACGCCAGCGATCGCTTCATCCCTGTCTTCGACTCTGACAAGAACGCCGACGAGCTGTTCGACTACGAGGCAAAGTGGAAGGCCAACTCCGGATGGACCGAGAGCGACCCCGTTAAGTACAACGGCAAGACCTGGCGCAGCGCCTACTTCACGCACTCCGGCGGTGTGACGACCGAGTACTTCACCGACGTTGACGGTGGCAGCGTGTATGTGCGCATCGACAACGTAGAAGAGCACAAGGACGCTGTCGAGACCATGATGAAGTCCCTGGAGTTTGCCGATGACATCGCCAAGGCCAAGACCGAGGCCATGGACGTCAAGCTCGACGATATCGAGATCAAGCGCTAAAGCTCCAACGGCATGCAGCAGCGCCGTTTTAGCTCAGCCGGGATGCAAGGTGTGACTCCTTGCATCCCGGTTTTTTGTGTTCGAAAGCGCCCGGTCACATCACCATATTGAGCACGTTGACGAATTCCTGCGCCTGGGAGCGGCTGCTCAGGCTAAAGACACAGGCAGTCAACAGCCGGTTACGTAGAAAAACGTCGCGGTCCTTGATCCTGTCGACCCTTTTCGCGGTCGCGCGCAGAACACCAAATCGTGTCCGCACGAGCAAATAAACTAATACCACAAGGAATATAAGCCGCCATCCAAGGATGGCGAAGTGAGACAAAGGGTTAGCAATAGCGAAGATTTAAGTCTAAAACCCTTAGGAAGTGCTAATATATAGTTATTGAAAGAGGCTAAGATGCAGAGACGCGAATTGATCCGCATCCTCGAAGAAGCCGGCTTCATCTCGAAAGGAGGCACTAATCACGAGAAGTTCGTCAAAGGAGATAAACTCGTGCTCGTGAAACGCCACCGAGAGATTGAGGATCAAATTACCAAAAGAATCTTAAGGCAGGCAGGACTTCGATAGCTCATCCTCATCACATTTCGCATCGAGTTTTAGAGGAGGTCTTACATGGTTTACGTATGGGAATTCGAGTTCTTTGATTCGGACGGCGTTGTCGACGCTGTGCCATGTGGCTCGCTGGGCGGAGGTGGAACGTTCGGATCCGACCTAAACGACGCTGTCGAAAGCGCCGCCGATTTTCTCGCATGTATGGTAGACGATCACCTTATGGGCGGCGTCGATCTTCCCGCGCCGGACTTTGGACACCAGCCACAACACGGCGGCAAGATTATCGCCGTGGCCGTCAGCCGCGAACTCGGCGACATCCCCGCCGTCACCGCAGCGGATGCCGCTCGTATGCTCGGTGTTAGCTCAGCACGGGTATCGCAACTGATAAATGCAGGACTGTTGGATTCATGGAAGGATGGCGCCAAGCGCATGGTGTCCAAAGCTTCCATCGAGGCACGACTCGCCGACGCCCCAAAGGCAGGACGCCCGAAAGAAATGCCTGTTGCCGTGTAAAGAGACGTCTATGCATACCATTTTGACATATTGACCATTGAGTTCTCTCGATTCGCTACGCACCGCGTCGCGAATCGAGCTGGACATATTGCCGCTGATTGCCGCGCATCTCCAATCCGAAGTGTAAGAGGAGTTTTCCATGACAGACAGACCGAAAACAACACTGCGCGACTGCATCTACGGACTTGCCGTCGGCGACGCGCTGGGCGTTCCATACGAGTTTATGCCTCGCGGCACGTTCGAATGCATGGACATGATCGGCTACGGCACGCATGGGCAACCCGCCGGCACCTGGAGCGACGACACATCTATGACGCTTGCTACCTGTGACTCGATTAGGGAGCTCGGGCATATCGACACCGCAGACATGCGCGACAAGTTCGTAGGCTGGATTGCCCGTGGCGAGTATACGATTGACGGTGTTTTCGATTACGGCGGCACGACCGCTCGAGCCCTGCGCACCGGCAAAGGAGGCTCCGGCGAGCGCGACAACGGCAACGGATCGCTCATGCGCATCGCGCCCCTGGCGTTTGTCGACGCGACGGACGAAGAGATCCGTGAGGTCTCTGCAATCACCCACGCTCATAGAACATCGACCGACACATGCGTCATATTTATCGAGCTGATGAGAGACGTGCTGAGCGGCGCACTCCCCTCGTGGGCGCTGCAGCTGAAAAGCGCGCCCGAGCACGAAATCAGATCCGGCGGCTTCGTGCGCGACACGCTTAAGGCAGCCACCTGGTGCTTCGTCAACACCAGCAGCTACGAAGACTGCGTGCTTGCCGCCGTCAACCTGGGCGACGACACCGACACCACCGCAGCCGTCGCAGGTGCACTCGCAGGCACAACCTACGGCATGGACGCAATTCCACAGGAGTGGGTCGGCACCCTGCGCGGTAAAGAGCTGATTGAGAACTGCCTGTTTTAGGGCGCATCGGTAGCAGAAACAAGCCAGAAGGCATCATGGAGAGGTCGATGTTGCGTGAGGCTGCGAAAGTCTTTGCGCGACTCATTCAGCGCGTTCTCGTAGAGCGCCTTGTAGTCGGGCTCTTGACCGGTCTCTCCGCCCTGTGCAGGGTCGATCGGATCGGTCTCGGCGGGCGTGGTCTCCTGGGCCATGCTCCCTCCATTTCCGCCCCGTGCGGGGCATCGTCTTGCCCCGTGCGGGGCGCTTTTCGGCATGAAAAAGACCACCCGTGCGGATGGCCTGGTTCAACGTTTTGGTCGGGGCGGCGGGACTCGAACCCGCACGGGCGATGCCCACGTGCTCCTGAGGCACGCGCGTCTGCCATTCCGCCACGCCCCGATGTGGGGTATAATCAAGTCGACCGGAGAAAGCTTGGGCTACGGGGCCCGGGCAGACCTCCGGTCATTTTTTTAGCTCGTATATTCGGCCGTTTTTACCACGAAGATCTTCGTTATATCCGGATCATCGAGAAGCTGTGCCATGCGGACAAGTGCCTCATCTTCCGTGATTCGGCTTTCCGTAATATCCAGAAGAAACTCGGGGCCTTGCCTATCGAGCTTCGCGGTGATCTCCCCTACCGCCTTCTTGACCTTTGGGGAGCTGATTGTCTTGAAGTCGCAGGTGACACCGTCGAGGAGGACGTCCGATGTGTTACCGTCCGTGCCTTTATGGTCGTTCGGGTTCCTGAATTTAATCTTATGGCCAGTTTTTGCCAGCCACATCGCCTCCTGAAGCTCCTTTCCGTCGAGTTTCGAGAAGTCCTCGATCTCGATTGGGTTTTCAGGAACCACGGAGCGGACAGCCTTTGCGTAGCATTCGCGATACGTAGTTTTTGTCGAACCGTTTTTTAGGTGAGCCGCCCACGCGTCGTCGAGGGCTCCTTGGAGCGCTTCGGCTTCCGCGCCCGCATCATCAGGATAATCTGGAATCTCCTTTTTCGATTTCTTGGCATCCTCGACGCGGTCGCTCCATCTCTGTGCGTCCTTCGGATCGTGCCCCTCGACGAGCACTTCGTACTTGTCACCCAAGAAGCTCGGCACGATCTTGCACGTGCAGTGCCTGTGCCAGTGGTCGAACTGTCCTGCCGTCTTCCGGCTATGGTAGACCGCCCCGCGCCCGGCGAGCATCAGGCAGAACGCGCATGTGGGATCATCCCCGCGCGTGCGGGGAGCAGGCTCGCTAGAAGTCGACATCGACGCCCAGCCCGGGATCATCCCCGCGCGTGCGGGGAGCAGAACCCGCCCGTGGTCGTGGCGGACGGAAACGTGGGATCATCCCCGCGCGTGCGGGGAGCAGCGAGCAGACCGCCGCTCGGCGCTCCGCACGTGAGGATCATCCCCGCGCGTGCGGGGAGCAGGACGTAGCCGGAATAATCCGGCTCTATATCGCGGGATCATCCCCGCGCGTGCGGGGAGCAGTCGGCAATCATCGTCTGGTGGTGGTGGTGCACGGGATCATCCCCGCGCGTGCGGGGAGCAGCGGCTAATATCCGTGGCTGTCTTGTCGCTGTCGGGATCATCCCCGCGCGTGCGGGGAGCAGGCCGTGCTCGACCAATAGCGGTGCGGGAAGACGGGATCATCCCCGCGCGTGCGGGGAGCAGGGTCAGTATCCTATTTCAAAACAGCCGGCATCGGGATCATCCCCGCGCGTGCGGGGAGCAGTCACTTGTGGTGGTTGACCCATCCACCCATCCGGGATCATCCCCGCGCGTGCGGGGAGCAGTTCTTTGCCGCGCGGGCTCCCCCGCCGGCCCCGGGATCATCCCCGCGCGTGCGGGGAGCAGCTGCGGGGGCTTTTCTCGTTTATGGGCTTCTCGGGATCATCCCCGCGCGTGCGGGGAGCAGCGCTCATTGCAGATGCGGTGGGCAGGCTGCACGGGATCATCCCCGCGCGTGCGGGGAGCAGCTTCGTCGCAAGGTCGATGACTTTTGCGACGTGGGATCATCCCCGCGCGTGCGGGGAGCAGTACTTAGGCGGCTCGATGATATAGCGCGTCTCGGGATCATCCCCGCGCGTGCGGGGAGCAGGACGTTTATGCAATCGCCAACGAGTTGTTCGAGGGATCATCCCCGCGCGTGCGGGGAGCAGTGGAGGCTGTTCCTAACGCTTTGAACAGCTCTGGGATCATCCCCGCGCGTGCGGGGAGCAGGCCGAGTGGTCGCGGGGGACGAGTTGACCACGGGGATCATCCCCGCGCGTGCGGGGAGCAGTTGATGGCGGCGAGGACGGTGCCAATGACAGCGGGATCATCCCCGCGCGTGCGGGGAGCAGCGGTTCACCATCGCCATGCACACGGTGGAGAGGGGATCATCCCCGCGCGTGCGGGGAGCAGTCCATGACGCTCAACCTCTGGCAGCGCAACATGGGATCATCCCCGCGCGTGCGGGGAGCAGTACGGACTAGACAAGCTAGTGCATGATAAGTCGGGATCATCCCCGCGCGTGCGGGGAGCAGGCAAAGTTGGTGAGCGCTGCGCCACGTGCAAGTGGATCATCCCCGCGCGTGCGGGGAGCAGTCACGCCTGCGCTCCTTCGAGCTGGACATGGCGGGATCATCCCCGCGCGTGCGGGGAGCAGTGTGGAACATCCTTGAAATCGGCGCCGCCACCGGGATCATCCCCGCGCGTGCGGGGAGCAGTCGCCGCTGACGAGTTTCTTGAAAATCGCCGGGGGATCATCCCCGCGCGTGCGGGGAGCAGCAGACGACATCGGCGTACTCGTCACCGCGTGCGGGATCATCCCCGCGCGTGCGGGGAGCAGCGATTTCCGACGCTCTTGCGCTCTACGATTTCGGGATCATCCCCGCGCGTGCGGGGAGCAGTTGTCGTCGGTGGCGAGCATGGCCACGAGCTCGGGATCATCCCCGCGCGTGCGGGGAGCAGTCCGGCTCGGTGAAGGGACTGCTCGACAGCGCGGGATCATCCCCGCGCGTGCGGGGAGCAGCTCAACCTAGACGGTTTGATGGACGCGGGCGAGGGATCATCCCCGCGCGTGCGGGGAGCAGGAGGGCATCGAAGTAAAAAACTAGCGGCGCTCGGGATCATCCCCGCGCGTGCGGGGAGCAGGCCATCCCGCAAACGAGAGCATCGCTTCTAGCGGGATCATCCCCGCGCGTGCGGGGAGCAGTACGAGCTGTCATGCGGGCATCAGGCTGTCGGGGGATCATCCCCGCGCGTGCGGGGAGCAGCTCAAGACCAAGGACACCACCAACCGACCGCTGGGATCATCCCCGCGCGTGCGGGGAGCAGGCTATCGCAAAGAAGTTCGACGAGACCGTCATGGGATCATCCCCGCGCGTGCGGGGAGCAGCCGAATGGCTGAACGAGAGCCGTTCTGATCGTGGGATCATCCCCGCGCGTGCGGGGAGCAGGCCATGCAGACGCTCACGACATGCGTCCAGACGGGATCATCCCCGCGCGTGCGGGGAGCAGTAACGAACGCCATTGGAGTAGTCGCGCTCGGCGGGATCATCCCCGCGCGTGCGGGGAGCAGTAGCGAACGCCCTTTGAGTAGTCGCGCTCGGCGGGATCATCCCCGCGCGTGCGGGGAGCAGAGGGTCTTGGCCTGCGGGGAGAGGACGAAGGCGGGATCATCCCCGCGCGTGCGGGGAGCAGTCGGCAATCATCGTCTGGTGGTGGTGCTGTACGGGATCATCCCCGCGCGTGCGGGGAGCAGCACCCGTTCGGTTTTCTTCTGCAACATCGACAGGGATCATCCCCGCGCGTGCGGGGAGCAGAATCGGTGGCGCGCATGGCGTCTCGGTTGCCTGGGATCATCCCCGCGCGTGCGGGGAGCAGCACATCGACCATCTTGAGATGCTTGGCAAGCAGGGATCATCCCCGCGCGTGCGGGGAGCAGATCACGTACGCCAACGGCATGAAGGTATCGACGGGATCATCCCCGCGCGTGCGGGGAGCAGTAGAGCTGCCTTGTCATGCTCATTGAATCGCTGGGATCATCCCCGCGCGTGCGGGGAGCAGGAGGCCGTTCATGCGCAGAGGAGCGCCCTTGCGGGATCATCCCCGCGCGTGCGGGGAGCAGGTCATCATCCGGCAGGAATGGACAGCGCCGGAGGGATCATCCCCGCGCGTGCGGGGAGCAGCCTAGCATCTTCAGCTGGCATTCGTATACGGGGTGGATCATCCCCGCGCGTGCGGGGAGCAGATCGCACACCACGCATTCGACTGGTCGGTTCCAGGATCATCCCCGCGCGTGCGGGGAGCAGCCGACCTCGAACTCGCAGCGGACAGCGAACATGGGATCATCCCCGCGCGTGCGGGGAGCAGTCGGTCTGGACGTTGTTGATGAACAGCGGTCGGGGATCATCCCCGCGCGTGCGGGGAGCAGACTTAAAAATCCCAGCTCAAAACACCCTATCCCTTTGATGTGGACCCCATTTTAATCAGTTTGCTAAACAAGCTCAAGGTCGCCTCACAATCAGACTCGGCACGATGGGGTATTTGATTGTCAAGGTTCAAAAGGCCGAGCAGGGTCTTCAAGCGATAGTTCGGCGCATCGGGCATCTTCTTCTTTGCCAGTGTAATGGTGTCGATGCACTCATTGTCAAAATCGTCTAGGTCGCATTCTTCGCACGCTGCCTGCACGAAGCCGGTATCGAACGAAGCGTTATGCGCAACCACTATGCGGCTCCCGACAAAGGAAAGCAGGCCGCTCACCGCTCGCTCAAGCTCGATCCCCTTTTCGGCAAGCATCTCATCGGTAATGCCTGTTAGCTCGACTATCTTCTTAGGGATCCCTTTCTCGTATCGAATAAGTTCATGGAACCTGCCCGCCTCAACACCCTGCTCAACTTTGATGGCGGCAATCTCGATAATCGCATCTTTGTCCGGGTCCAGCCCCGTGGTCTCAACATCAAGTACAACGTATTCGCGCGGCTCGTCCGTTTCGGCTGCCACGCTCCCGCGACGTGCCTTCGATCGCATCGCCGCGTAACTCCATCCCACTCTCTTCGTGCCAAGGGCCTTCATGCGCGAAGGCGAAGGCCGCATCATCAGCTTGATGCCATCAAAATCGATAGGTTCCCACGCGGTGTTGTGCACTCGATAGTTGAGGTGTTGCTCGTTGCGTGCAGAAAAAACCATCGTGGCACGCCCTGTTTTGCATTCTTTGCAAATACGGCTCCAAAGCTCGTCCCTTACACGCGCGCTCACCCTGCCGACATACACGCCTAGGCTAATCTCCTGCAACCATTTCGTTAGGTCGCCGCGAAGTGCAAGAGGGCATTTTTCCAAAACAACAACAATCACCCGTTATCCTTCCACAAGCACTCCGTTATTCTCTTCGGTGGCATCCACCTGGACGTCGTTTTCCTTGCCATAGGACACTCCAAAAGCAACGGCAGGGCGCCTCTCATCCCAGAGGAACATCGTATCGATATCAGGCTCGTCCTCTGTCTCGAAGTCGCCCAGCAGCAGACCCCTGATATCGCGAGCACAGCGCTCCATTATCTTCCCGTCAAGAAACGCATCACGAGTGCACCGACGCGTTTCCGCCCCGATATCCTCTGGAGGATCGGAAGCCACTTCGAAAGCGATGGGAATCGTCACCTCTGCTTTATACAAATCGGCAATGTCATACACAAACGAGCGCTCATGGCCAACGTGGACAAATCCCAATGCCGGAGAGCACCCCAGCGCCACAATCACGCTGTGAACGACTCCGTAAAGGCATGCATGGGCAGCCGACAGCGCCTGATTGATTGGGCTTGCATCAAGAAAATCATCGGGGTTGTATTCCCTCCCCTCCCATGGGACGTCGTATTGCTTCGACAGCCGCCGATAGAGTGTTCGAATCCGAGCTCCCTCGCGGCCACGGAGCTGCTGCATCGTGTAATTCGATACATCCTCGCCGGGAAAGCGCATGCCGTACATCGCTCGTGCCACGGCAAGACGCCTTCGAGTGTTCGACACGAGTTCAGCCTGCGCGACAACCAACCGAGAAGAATGGGTGAGCGGGCGGCCGTGCGCATAGTAGCGAACGCCGTGCTCGCCCACCCAAATCACGCTTGTCCCCGAATCGCCGAGCAACTCAACCGCACGATGAGAGATATTGGTCCCAGGCCCCAGCATAAGCACCCCAAGAGAAGCCGCGGGGACATACGCCGTTCCGCGCGCATCGGTTATGCTCACTGCGCCATCTTGCCTGCTCACAAGACATCGCTCGACATAAAGAAACGTCATTCGCTCCTTTATCGTGGGCAGTGCGCGCAAATCAGGCTTGATCATGCCAGGATTATCGCCCATGCCGCTCACCTATCCAGTGGAACCAGCGTGAGAAGGCCGCATCCGAATCCTTTGGCATGCCCGATGCCACACACAAGCGCATGGCGCAAGGCATCAGCATCGGTCACGCGCAACACGCCATCGTACTGGGCGCGCGTAAAGGTGACTTTGTTTCCTTGGACACCCTTGGTAAACGAGATTCTGTTGGAATTACTAACAATCAAGCTTGGACAGCCCTCATCGTCGCTCAAAACCTCAAAACCATTCCTTTGGGCACGTGATCCCCGCTCGGGCGCAAAAATGCTTGGCACTTCCTTGTCGGCGCCCTTATATGCTTGAGCTCCAACGAGCCAGGCAGTTTGCTCCAGAATGGTCAGGTGGCCAATTCTATTTCTCTTAGGTTCGCCCTCGCTGTTTAGCAGGTCGCTTTTGCCGCCACGCGTGCTTCTGTTGAGCGACGGATTCGCTACCAAGCGAAACGAATAGGTCTGTCCGTTCGAGATGCGCCCCAAAAACGGATCGTATCCGCGCGTGCCCCACTGCGGTTCGCAGTCGGGCCACCCGATTTGTTCATCAAGCCCTACCAAGCTCGGCTTGCCAGGGCTCACGATATAAAGGCGAGAACCCCCATCAGGCATTCTATCCACGCGCCAAAGCACGCGGCCGTCCCCGCTCGTCTGAGAAAAGGGGAAGCTGCCTGCAATCGCCGCATGCATGCGATAGGGCGAGGCGAGCATCGCACGCGACTCCCTCCGCGTCATATTGATGGGAAACTGGGTAAAGAACATCGGCTATACCTCCTTTCCTAGAGCAGAACAAGGATCATGGTCGGCCTGCGTGCCAACATATTTCGGGTTCCTAACCGTTGCTGTTGTATGGGCAACAGTACGAAAGCTGTATTGGCGATGCTCCTGCGAAAAGCTGATGGGCACGTCGCGCAGCGGAACATCGTAGCCCTCGCCTTCGTCAGAACCCTGCTTATCGTAGAGAATCTCCAGGTCAACGCTTTCTTTACCGCGGAACTTCCAGTTGCCCTGATATCTCTCGCTTGCTTCCCAGGGGTGACTGCGCAAAGCTTGGAGCAACGCCGCATCCTCAAACAGCCCAATATGTACTCTGCACGCGGGTGGACAGGAACGGCGACCTAGAAACAGGGGAAACGCCGGAGCGTCAAGCGCCTCGGCGCACCTTTGCAAGAGTCCCAAATCGCCCTCAAGGGCCGCAACAAACACAGCATCGGCCAGATAATGCCGACAAGTTAAAGGCAGGGCATCGCCCGACACCCATCGAGCGCTCTGCGAGTCCCACTTTCGTTTGTGCTCGGTTTGAAAGTCGCTTACAAATGTTCCAGGCTGATCGATACGCACGCCAAAGCGCAATGCTGCAAGGTCATCAACGGGATCTGTTCGGTAACGGCCCAAAGCTGAGGCAAGCAGACCCACAACGCCGCTCTTCGTCGGCTCGTGCTCTGTTCCGCGCTCAGCGAACCTACTCGAAGACCCCCACGATTGCAGCGGACCCGCCAATTTGAGCAGCAGGACCGCCATGGCTAGTCCACCTCTTCGGTTTGGTAGCCGTTTTCGGCAAGATAAGCAGCGCACGCTTGCGAGATTTGCGCAATTGCGGCGTCAAGACTACATGCCCCTTCGACACCCATGGCACCGGGAAGAGACTGCGCATCCGGAGATGCAGTTATAACGAACGTCTTTTGCGGGGTCGTTCCAAACGCCTTGTCAACCGCCTCTTCCTGCTTGGCCAAACGCTCACAGCCAATTTCAATCTGGCTTTTCCCATGCGATGCCTCAACAGGTTTTTCAAAGGCATTCACCAAGCTCACTGGTTGCGTATCCCTCAGTTGAAGGACAACCGCTCCGGGGAGCGTGCGGTTTGCAAACGAATTCTGCTTTCCCGTGGGCATGGAAGTGACGAATGCCTTCAAAAACGCCTCGATGCCGCGGCAAGCAACCGCAGCCGAACCAAGGTTTTCGCAAAGATGCAGCACATCAATAGTTGCATAGCGATACATTGTCGATGACGTGAACTCCGTTGTC
Source organism: Collinsella sp. LCP19S3_F2 (assembly GCF_052121015.1). Taxonomy (NCBI): domain Bacteria; kingdom Bacillati; phylum Actinomycetota; class Coriobacteriia; order Coriobacteriales; family Coriobacteriaceae; genus Collinsella; species Collinsella sp. LCP19S3_F2. Next base: position 144,476 of record NZ_JBQKFA010000003.1, on the reverse strand, counting down.
TCAATCATTGCTGCGCCCGCATTGTCTTCGGGCGAGCAATCGTCAAGAGCAGTGAAATAATCGAATTCTGGATTCATCTTCCCGATGCCAATGGCGTGGGCAACCTGAACGGAGGCGTCGACATTCAAACTGGGATCAGTGGCGACCATTCTTCCGAACAGTGAAATATCTACCATATCTTTGGACGCGGATTCTTGACTCTTCTTGTTCTTTACCGCACTCTTTACTTTCGAAACATCCTGCAAGCCCGCAACGCACTTTGCAAGCTCCTGAACCTCATAAGGACTTATAAACAATAGCGCCTTAAGCTTATAAGGGTCTATTTTTTTATCCTCGAATTTTGGTTCGTTATTTCCCTTTAGATAGGCTTTTAGACTTTTCTTCGCACTCTCTAGAGCTTCCTGCTCATCAATCTGCGCATCAAGCTTAGCCGCCTCCTTCGCAATTAACCTAACGGCATATTTGGTACGTGTTCCAAGATTTGCCTCATCCAGAAAGTCAGGGAACAAATCGCGCGCGGCCTTCTTCCACGCTTGGCTTGAAACCCTTGAGCGCTTGACTCCGCCGAAATATGCCGTTTTTGGACTGCCCGTATCATCTCGATTGATATTGCTCGGGGGGACGGTCTGAAGAATGTGGATATCGATGAACTGGGGCTTTTTCATAGCAGGTCCTTTCTTGGTCATTTCCCTCATCAACTATTCTTCCGAAGGGCTGGCATCGATGCCGGACTCGGCCTTTGGTATTCGACTATATTCACGCCCCCACGCAAGACGCACCTTATCTGCTGTATAGGGGTTTTGCAGTGTGTATAGCTGTGCTGCAAAACGCGCGTAATCAACGGGAATCTCGGCAGCTCGCAGCTGCTGTATAAGCTGCCTTGCATAGTGAAGTGCCTCTTCCATGGAATCGGCCGTTATAAAGGCCCTAAACCTTCGAGGCATTTCGCCCTCTTCGAGATTCGAGTAACGTCCCTTATCACTCCGCACGAGCTGTCGCAGGGCTGCACCAAACGAATGTTCATCGCCAGGCACATACATTGGCTTGGTTTTGCCCTGTTGATGAACCGCATAGAGCGTGAGCGCGGCATGAACCGCCGTCTCGGCCCACGATGGTTCGGCACCCCTCCCCACAAGCTCGGCAGGCAGGCCCTCGAACTCAAGCGGCCATGCATCTGCATTTGAGCCCATGGGCATAAGAAACGCATGGCGCAATGTTGCCAGCTTTCGTGCTCCTCGTGGTTTTCCGCTGGCAGACAGATAGTCGTTTTGGATAGAGCATATGCGCCCGTGCACGAATGCGAGCATAAGCTGCTCTGGCTTTTGCGCGCTGTTTTCCGTCATATCTAAACCTCCTTATCTCTAGGTTCGTCTTCTTCAAGCGGCAGATACTTTTTTAGGGCAGTGTCGAGCATTGCCTTGGCTCGCGATGCCGTCATCCACCCGCTTATCTTGCCTGTTTTCATAGGAGCCCCAACGATTGCCTCTGGGCCAGCCTCGCGAAGAAGGGCGCTGGCATTTGCTTCGATAATCGCGCGGGCAGTGCGGCGCCACCGCTTCCGTTCAACTTCCGCGTTGCTGCTCTCGTTAAGGCCGGCAAGCCATTGACGAAACGGCATATCAATCTCGAAGAAAGTACGCGTCTCCGCTTTCTCTTTCGCGCCCTTAAGCTCATCTGCCCCATTTCCGCCAGACGCTACACAGAGGTTTGCGGCAAAGGTACCCAAGGTAAAAACCGAGTCCGACGTTGAAGAAGCAAGGCTTTTGGCAAGAGCAGCCAAGTCTTTCCCTTCGCTTGACAGGAGAAATGCGCTCAACTTAACCGTGTCATTGATGACATTGGAGACGACTGAGTTTTGTGTACCATATTCCATTCCAATCGCGTGGACTTGAATAAGCGTATCATCGAGCTGACATCCCGCATCTCTGCTCGCAAGATAAGAGACCCAACCTTTCAGCCCGGACCCAAGAACGGTTGAGTCCGCTTCTGGCGAACTGACGCCAAACACGGAATCGAGACCTCGCCAGAGGGCTCTTCTGGGCTGATGCGTCTTGGGCAGGTAAACGAGAGGCAGTTTCAACTGTCTTTCCTGGTTCGGACTACGCCTCCATGCCGTCATGGGTTCATAGTCCTGACGGTTAATCTGCGCCAGCTTGTCGCCGTTCGTCAAAACCACGGCAACCACGTAGCCGCTCTCAGGAATCAAACGAACTCTTCGAGCTTGCCACGTGTATAGATCAAGCCTGCCAGTCGGAGCAAGGTCATCGACTCCGGCGGGCGCCGTCGACTTCTCCCAACAGGGCAAGTCATCGTCCGAAAACAGCTCGTTTATCTCATCGCCACACAGAATAGAATTAAGCAAGAGGGTTTCTTTAAGCGAAGGGCCCTCAAAACACAACCCTCCTAAACAGCCCGACCATCCGGTACCAATTGGATAGCTCTTCCCTTTCTTAACGCGCGCATCGCCAACCGTTCCGCTTTTAATGCCAGCAGTATCAAAAGCGTGAACGTGAATAAGCCAGCGTGCGGATTCCGAGAAAGTCAGACGATCCGCCCCCTCACCGGATCGAAGCGAAAAGAGCGTATCCCCATCCGGTATATCAGCAATCACCTTTCTTATTTCAGAGAACTCGTTCTTTGCCGTATGCAGACCAGCGACCTGCATAAAAGGCTGTTCCTCGTCAAACAAATCGAAACGATGGTGCCACTCGTCGAGGTATTCGTGAATCTGGTCGATGGGCAGTTCGTGCGCACGCCATAGGCGCCCCCAAACCTCCGCTGGAACGTCGTCATCGTCGAGCGTCGGAGAAATTGCCCTTTGCAGCACTGCCAGCAAAACGCGCAGAATCGCAAAATCCTGTGTGGGTAGATCGTTAGCCAAGCACTTGATGCTTGACGCTTGCTCAAATAGCTCGAGCAGTGATACCTCGCGCGTCGCCCCGCCCAAATCGCGAACGCAGATCCATGGTTCGTCCACGAGGTTAAAACTCACATTCTGGTTCATTGCGCATCTCCTTTCTTCCTCACTGTTTCAACAAGTTCAAGCCCGGCCTTACGCGAATAGTGCATGCGATAGATAGCATCTTTCGTTTCTATTACCGTATCTAGGTTTGAATCAAACGCCAAGACCAGTTGACCTTGAAGCCATCTTGACTCTTGCCATCTGAGCGCCTGAGATTTTGTCTCCAGGGCATCAATTACCTGCTCAGACGATAGCCAGAATGGCAGGCTCACGGTACAACTCGCCGCAAGGCGGGCAACCTCATCGTCAGGCGCTTCACTTCCATCCCCTAAATAGCCCTGACACGGACGGCTCCCCTTTATGTCGGTGACCCAGGGAAGCAGCGTGAAACCGTCGTTGCCTACTTGGACCGCAATAACCTCAACCGTGTCACCAGAATCGCGAACGGCAGCGCGTGCTTTTGTCTCGTCTGAAAGCGAGAAGGTTTCATTCAGCCAGCCAATAAGACTTTGCGTCCCCTTCTGTGGCTTGCTCAGAAGCCAGGCATTTGCCTTGAACTGCTTGTTCTCTTTTGTCTTCTCCAGCTCTTCTTCTGCGCTTTGCAAAGCATGAACCCATTCCGGTGCTGCGCCCGCATCGCACAACTCTTCCGCCGCAATGCTTCGTGAATACGTCTGCTCGACAAGGCCAGCAATATCGTGAGGCAGATTGACCATAGCCGTCCCCCCATCGGTACTCTTTGCCCTCAGCGAAAGCAAGCTGCGCAAAAGCATCGCAGGGTGATAGACCTTCTCTATACCCCCATTCACCTTAGGCGGAGCAGTCGCCCAGTCCTCGATGCCCGTGATAAAGCAACGTGCTTGCCTGAGCTTCTCCGGACGCTGTCCCTGATTTTCCCCGCGTTCATGGCGGTGAAGGCGTCCCATTCGCTGCAGCAAAAGGTCGATAGGGGCTACATCGGTGATCATTACATCGAAATCAATGTCAAGGGATTGCTCGATCACCTGCGTGCCCACAACGATGAGCTTGCCGGGCCTATTGGCGGGATCGGGACCAAGCAGTCGCAGCAGTTCCGCATCGTTTTCCATGCGATCGACGGCAATGAAGCGCGAATGGACGAGCTTCACGCACGAATCGCCAAAGGCAGTCTTCAACTGCTCGTAGGCGCTTTGGGCACGGGAAACCGTGTCTCGCAACACGCATGCGCAACCGCCATCGGACAATAAGTCCTCCAGTTGCGCAACCAGCGTAGCATCGTCGTCTTCCAATCGTTCGATAATAACGTTTGTTCCGGTCGAAGGGTCATCGCATACTCGGTACATGCTATCGTCTAGCGCTCCATTTCGGGTTGCCGCTGTAACGAGCGGGTACGATGGCTCCCCCGGTGCTTTACGAGGAGCTTCCGGAATATCTTTCCGCTTCGATGCGCGACGAGTGGGTTTTCTATCCCTACCCCGATAGGCGTGGATAAGCTCGTTGCGGCGCTCAGCAGGAAGCGTTGCCGAAAGCAGTATGGTCGGCACGCCGTAAGCGCCAAGCCACGTGAGCACACGGTCAAGATAGACATTCATGTAGGCATCGTAGGCATGAACCTCATCGATTATGACAACCTTGCCGGCAAGGCCCAAGTGCCTAAGCTGCACGTGGCGCGCCTTAAGTGCCGCCATAAGCAGCTGGTCGACCGTGCCCACAACAAATGACGACAGGAGACCGCGCTTCCTTCCGCTAAACCATTGGTGGGCGATCGTGTCTTCCTCAGAGCACTTATTTGCATCGTCGCCCATCCATGTGCGTCCCCAGCTTCGCAAGCTGTCGTAGTCCGGGTTCAAAGCCGCCTTGCTATGCAAAAGTCGCATCGACTGCATGCTGCGGCCCCGCGAATCGGGAACGCCCTCGAGCCAATCTTTAACGCGCTTGAACATCGCGTTAGAAGTTGCCATTGTTGGCAAAAGATAGGCAATTCCCCCTGCCCCGGTTTTCGGAGCCATAACCTCTGAGCACATCAGCGCGGCCTCTGTTTTGCCATTACCCATGGGCGCTTCGATAATGAGCAGCCCTGGGCCGTCCATGTCGAATGCTGCCTGCAGTGCCTGCTCCTGCGCGGGTCGCAAGCTCGCATCCTTAGGAAGACCACTAAAGCGGTGATGAAACAGCTCTTGTCCCTCTTCCTTTACCGGCATCGCCTGCCACGCCGGGGGCAACGACAGCGAAGCCCATGCGGCATCGGTGCGCTTGATGAGTTCGTCGCATGAGTCAATGCTAGAGTCGAGAGGGAACAAATCAGAATTTGAGGCAATCCAATCGGCCATGATGACCAGTGCAGAGACGAGCGCTTGTCCTGACTGAGGAACGGGTGACGAGCTAAAAATACTCTCGAACTTCGCCATCCCCGACCCTTCAAACATCCAGTCAAGAAGTTCCTCTTGGACGGCGCACCAATCGTCATCACCCAAGTTCTCGTTGGGAAAATTGCGCGATGCGCTCGCTATACCTTTGAGCACACTATCGGACGATGGCGTGGTTCCATGGTGCGCTCCCAGAATGCACCCGAATGTCCACGAGCAACTCCAACCGCGCCTATCAAGCCAATCTTCGAGGATCACCTCACTCATGAAGGCGTGCGATGGAGGGCGGTTCATGATGCGGGGGCTCGGAACCTGAAGCCCCGCTTGTTCAACAAGTTCTGCCCGCTCCGAGACCTTGTACTGGAAGCCCGGCGTCGCCTTACCAATGTCGTGAATACCAGCAAGCCAGGTAACGAGCGCCGCCGTTACAGAGTCGCCACAGCCAAATGCGTTCGCGATTTGGTGCTTGACAGGTTCCGCAAGCCATTCGTTCCAAAGCTTGCACGCAACACCCGCAGAATCGGCCATATGAACATAAAGAGGCGACCACAGGTTACGCTCTTCCGCACCGCCCGTTTTTGCCCATAGTGTACAGGCCCGTGAGCTTATGGGAATAGAGTCCATCATGGTCTTTTGCATTGCTCTCCCGTCCGCTTCTTCCTAGAACCCGAGAGGCTGGGAAACGCCTTGCGATTAGACTACTACCGCGAACGGACATTTTTTAATAGCTATCGGCAGACGTAATGTTGCTCAACGTTTGTGCTGTGAGCATGAGCGTTTAATTGAGCGCCCACATGCCTTGTCGCCGCACAAAAACGGGGCGGCCCGCACCCCTGCGAGCCGCCCCTTCTCCTGGCTTTCACGCTACAGCAACAACTGGCACCGCTCCCCTACTTCCCAAATAGCGCACCCAGCAGACCGCGGCGTTTGGACTTCTCCTCTCGGTAGGAGCCCTCGACTGCAGCTGCCACCTGACGCGGCTGCTCGCCGCCTCCACGGCGTACGATCTGGTATAGGAACGGCGATTTAACGTATTTGACCTCGATGGGCGTGGCGTGCACGGTGCTTTCGCTCGACAGCATCACGTTGGGGTTGAGCGGTGCCACCACATGTGTCTCGCGCTTGTCGCTAAACACCACCGCGGCCGCGCGGCCCGTCTGGCCGTTTACGGCAATGCGCACCTGCTCGCCTTCGCGGCTGTCCGACGCCGGACGATCGACAAAGTAGACCGGCACCATCACCAGGCCGTCCTTATGCTTGCGGGCCTTGCGCGCCCACGTGCGGATACTCTTTTTATTGAGCCCCAACACCGCCTCGGCATCGTTGCCGGCAACGTCGAGCGCCAGCTTATCAATGACCACCTGGTCCTTGGTAGACGCATCGACGGAGACAACGCGGAAGTCGCCTTCCTGCATGGCAGGATCGAACGGCCCCACCTTGGCAAAGTCCCACGGCTCCAAAATGCCCATAAGACGAACGTCCAGGTAGTTTGCCCGCGGATATGCCCAGTCGAGCACCTCGTAGTACACCAAGGTCTCCTTGCTCAGCCCCTTGCCCGGGAAGGACGCCATCATGCGCAAATCCGCGAGCGCCATGGGAAAGTAGAAGAGCATCATGTCGTTTTGGATCGCGTCTTCTACATCGTGACCGGCAAAGGCTTCCGCATACTGGTCCACCAGCTGCAGCGCGTTGGCACGTGCCTGCTGCGGCGAGATTTCGCAGGGAATACCCTGCTCGGGTACATACTCCGCACCAACGCCCATGGTCAGGCGCTTGCTAAAGGTACCGGGCTTGAGTAGGTCTGCAACGCCGATCTTATTGCCGCAGGACGGGCACTCAAACACGCGCTGGGTCGACTCGCCTTCGAAGGATGCGCCGCAGAAGGGGCACGGGATGCTCACATGCGTAGCCTCTTGAAACTCCTGCGCCGTGCCGCGGTCCTCCCACAGTAGATGCTCCAGAACCGACTGGTTGCGCCAGTGCGCATGAAAGAAATACCAGTCGGGGTCCACCGGGCGCTCGAGCTGCGACACATGGGTGAGCTTAAGCAGCCCATCGACAACCGTCAGCGGCGCATGGCGAATGCCCAGGGCGCTCCTGGGCTCCCCCGCATCGGCCTGCCACGGAACGACCGTGCCGCAATAGGCGCACTCAAAGCTGCGTTTAGCCTGGTGTGAGTACATGGGGCCGCCGCAGTTTTGGCATTTGATGGCAAACATCTCGTCCATGGATACGTCCTCCTTTACGCAGGGGCTGTCGACATTAAGTATGTCGGGCAGTCAGGCACATGCCCATACCCATGTGGCCCAAAATGGAGCACCCGGTCGGACAAAAAGCCCCGCTCGTTAGCTCACGCAGACCATTACTGCATTTTCTGAGCATCGGCGCACGGCGCGCCTATGCGAGCTACACTATCCCCTTAAACGAGGATGCGAGGAGGTACGCCATGCTATTTGTAAATCGACTGGTACATACACTTGTTCCTGGCAGCGAGGGCGAGCCGGTCGATGCATCTTGTCGCACCAACGCGGGCTTTGCCGCAAGCCTCATCTGCATTGGCCTCAACATTACCCTGTGCCTGGCCAAGGGCATCGCGGGTCTGCTCGCCGGCTCTGTCTCACTTGTCGCCGACGCCTTTAACAACCTCTCCGACGCCTCGAGCAACATTGTGAGCTTGCTCGGGTTCCGCCTCGCCAGCCGCCCGGCAGACGAGGGCCACCCCTATGGCCACGGCCGTTACGAATACCTCGCCGGCTTGTTTGTCGCCGTCCTCGTTTGTGCCGTCGGCATCAACCTGGTGCTCGAGTCCATTGCCAAGATCATCAAGCCCTCCCCCACCGCCTACACGCTGGTCTCCCTAGCAGCCCTCGTCTTGTCCATGCTCGTCAAATTATGGATGGCCGCATTCAACCGCGCGCTGGGCGACCGCATCGACTCGGAGACGCTCATCGCCACAGCGCAGGACTCCAAAAACGACGTCATCACCTCGGGCTCGGTCTTGGCGGCGGCGCTTATTTCGCAGACGACCGGCTTTGACCTCGATGGCTGGGCAGGCCTGGGTGTGGGTATCTTCATCTGCATCAGCGGCATGGGCCTGGTGCGCGACGCCATCAGCCCGCTGTTGGGACAAGCGCCCGACCCCAAGCTCGTCCAGGAAATCCGCGACAGGATCATGTCGTACCCCCAGGTCTTGGGCACACACGACCTCATGGTGCACGACTACGGCCCCGGCCGTCAGTTTGCCAGCGCACACGTGGAAATGCCCGGCGAGGGCGATGCCTTTGAGCACCACGAGATCCTGGACACCATCGAACACGATATTAAACGCCAGATGGGCATCGACATCACGCTGCACTGCGACCCCATCGCCACCACCGGTGACGACCTACGCGGCTGGGTCAAGCGTGGCGTGATGCAGATCGATCCCGCGCTCTCCATCCACGACCTGCACGAACACGATGGCTTTGTGTCATTTGACCTGGTGCGTCCCGACGGTTTTCGCATCTCCGACGACGAGCTGTTGGAGCGCGTAACGCATATCGTGCACGAGCGCAGGCCCGATGCATCATGCGTTGTCACGTTTGACTCGGGCTTTAGCTCGCCCGACCGTCCGGCCGAGCAGTTGTAGCCCCGCTCCGCTCGACCGCTAGTTTCCCTGCGCGCCCGAAATGCCATTTTGCAGGGCATCCCAGGCGTTCGTTGCCATATCACCCAGGTTCTGTGCAGTATCACCGAGGTTCTGGGCTGTGTCGCCCAGCTCTTGGGCCTTATCCCCAAGCTCCTGCGCCTTGTTGCTCAGGTCCTCCAGCGTGTTGGAGCTCGAGCTGTCCGTGGTGCCCTGGTCGCCGGACGCGTTGCTCGACGAGCTGTCCTTGCGCGTGAGCTGAATCTCAAGGTTGCCGTCACCGTTGTAGTAGGCAGATGTGACGACCCAGTTGGCATCGACGACGGGCGTCGAGCCGTCGTCGGTCAGAATCACGGCATTCGAAAGATCAGCCCCGCGCGACTTGAGAATCTTTTTGGCGTTTGACCAGTACTGACCCGGGATATCGCTCAGGTCGACGGTGCCGGACTGGGCAGTCTCGGTCTGCTCGGCCGTGGTATCAGTCGTGGCGCCCCGCTTGTTGAGCATGCCCGACACGATGGCAAACACAACCGACAAGGCAAAGAAGATCGCCAGCACAATGAGGATCTTCTTAATCACGCTCGACGAACGCGAAGGCTTCTTCTCCTCGTCCTCGCCATACTGGGGGATGGACTTGGGATACTCACGATACGGCTCGCGCGCGTATCGGTCGTGCGACTCGTAGCGCGGCTGTGCCGTGCGCGGCATATATGTCGTCTGCTGGGGCTGCGGAATGGGATTTTGCAGCAGGTCATCATAAGGGTCTACCGCCGCGTTGCCGTAGGGGTTCTGCGATGAGACACCATGCGGGTCCTGCGCCGCGTTTCCGTAATTCACAACGCGCGTGGGATCGGCCGACACCTGCGTCGTATCGGGGGCAGCGTAGCCGGGATTCGGCACGACGCGGGTCTCATCGGCGCCATTGCCCGTCCGCGGGGAGCCGTAGCCACCCATTACGGTCGTCTTGTCCTGGTCCATGCAACGATTCCTTTCCGTCGCCCGTAAGCATCAAGTTATCCATGCATTCTACCCGCGCAAAAGTCTATGATGGGCAAAGCCTGCCGGTATTTACAAGACGTGTGCGGGCCTAAGGATCAAAAAGCCCCGCCGGGCTTTAGGAGTGCGGCGGGGCGGGCAAGCGGCTATGAGCAGCAGGCTTAGAACAGGCCGGTGATGTTGCCGTCGTTGTCGACGTCGATGTTCTCGGCCGCGGGAACCTTGGGTAGGCCCGGCATGGTCAGAACGCTGCCGGTCAGCGCGACCACAAAGTGGGCGCCGGCGGAAACCTTGAGCTCGCGCACGGTGATGCGGAAGTTCTCGGGCGCGCCCAGCGCCTTGGCGTTATCGCTGAAGCTGTACTGGGTCTTGGCGACGCACACCGGCAGGTTACCAAAGCCGTTCTCGCGCAGCTTGGCGAGCTGGCGCTTGGCAGCCGGCGTAAAGTCGACGCCATCGGCGCGGTAGACCTTGGTGGCAACGGCCTCCAGGGCGTCGGCCACATCGGCACCGTCCTCGTAGGCAAACTTGAGCTCGCTCGGCTGCTCAATCAGGCGCATGACCTCATCAGCCAGGTCGAGTGCGCCCTCGCCGCCCTTGGCCCAAACCTCGGACAGCTTAACGTTGACGCCGAGCTTCTGGCACTCGGACTCGATGAGCGCAAGTTCGGCGTCGGTGTCCGTCGGGAAGCGGTTGATGGCGACCACGCAGGGAAGACCATAGACGTTCTGGATGTTGTCGACGTGACGCAGCAGGTTGGGCATACCGGCCTTAAGGGCCTCGAGGTTCTCGTCGTTGAGGTCGGCCTTGGCAACGCCGCCGTTGTACTTAAGCGCGCGGGCGGTGGCGACGACCACGACAGCGCTGGGGCGAACGCCCGTCATGCGGCACTTGATGTCCAGGAACTTCTCGGCACCAAGGTCGGCGCCAAAGCCGGCCTCGGTAATCGCGACGTCACCAAAACGCATGGCCATGCGGGTGGCCATGATGGAGTTGCAGCCGTGAGCGATATTGGCGAAGGGGCCGCCGTGGACAAACGCGGGCGTGCCCTCGAGCGTCTGCACCAGGTTGGGCTTGAGCGCATCCTTAAGCAGAGCAGCCATGGCGCCCTGAGCCTTAAGGTCGCGGGCGCGGACGGGCTCGCCGGCATAGCTGTAGCCGACGACGATCTCGCCCAGGCGCTCCTTAAGATCGTTGATGCTCGTAGACAGGCACAGAATCGCCATGACCTCGGAGGCAACGGTGATATCGAAGCCGTCCTCGCGCGGCACGCCCTGGGCCTTGCCGCCAATGCCATCGATAACATGGCGCAGTTGACGGTCGTTCATGTCGACGACGCGCTTCCAGGTGATGCGCTTAACATCGATGCCGAGCTGGTTGCCCTGCTGAATATGGTTGTCGAGCATGGCGGCCAGCAGGTTGTTGGCGGCACCGATAGCATGGAAGTCTCCGGTAAAGTGCAGGTTGATGTCCTCCATGGGGATGACCTGGGCCCAGCCGCCGCCGGCGGCACCGCCCTTGACGCCAAAGACGGGACCGAGCGAAGGCTCGCGCAGGGCAACGGCGCTCTTGACGCCGCGACGACGCAGACCGTCGGCCAGACCGATGGTCGTGGTGGTCTTGCCCTCGCCCGCAGGCGTGGGATTGATAGCGGTCACGAGAACAAGCTTGGCCTGGTGATCGGTCGGCTCGTTGAGCAGTGAATAGTCGACCTTTGCCTTGTCGAAGCCGTACGGGATCAGGTGCTTTACGTCGACGCCGGCGTTCTTGGCCACCTCGGTAATGGGCAGCGGCGTGACGGAACGTGCGATTTCGATGTCAGTAGGCATGGGCGGTCCTTTCGTTACCGGATGAGAAAAAGACCAATTCAGCATAGCACGGGCGCGCAATAGTAAAACGCCCATAACCGATGAACGGCGATATGTTTATCCAATGCCCAGCGATAGCCTGACAGCCCGCCAAAACAAAGCGCCCTAAACGGTAGGTTCAATCCCCAGGTGTTCAAAGGTGCGAAGGGTTGCCTGACGGCCCTGCGGCGTACGAATCATCAACCCGCACTGCAACAGGTAGGGTTCGTAGACATCTTCGAGCGTACCCGGATCCTCGCCCACCGCGCTGGCAAGGGTCGTCAGGCCCACGGCACGGCCGGAGAACGTCTTGGCGAGCGTCTCCAAGATGCGAATGTCCATCCAGTCCAGACCAAGCTCATCAATCTCAAAGAACTCGAGCGCCTGACGGCAGATATCAAGCTCAATAGGACCGTTGCCGCGCACCTGGGCGTAATCGCGCACACGCTTGAGCAAGCGGTTGGCAAGACGCGGCGTACCGCGCGAGCGCGAGCCGATCTCGAGCGCGCTGGGATGGTCTATTGTCACGCCCAAAATGGTTGCCGAGCGCGTCACAATCTGGGCAAGCTCCTCGACCGTGTAGTAGTCCAGGCGATACGAAATACCAAAACGGTCGCGCAGCGGGCCGGTCAGCATACCCGAGCGGGTCGTTGCCGCCACCAGCGTAAACTTGGGGATATCCAGGCGAATCGAGCGCGCCGCCGGACCTTTGCCAATCACGATATCGAGCGCAAAGTCCTCCATCGCGGGATACAGGACTTCCTCGACCGAACGGTTGAGGCGGTGGATCTCGTCGATAAACAGCACGTCACCCGGCTGCAAGTTGGTAAGGATGGCCGCCAGGTCGCCGGTGCGCGCGATGGCCGGGCCACTCGTCGTCTTAATCTGAGCGCCCAGCTCGTTGGCGATAACGGTGGCCAGCGTGGTCTTGCCCAGACCCGGAGGGCCCGAGAAGATCACGTGGTCGAGCGTCTCGCCACGGCTCTGCGCCGCCTCGATCAGCACGCGAAGGCTCTGCTTGATATGCTCCTGACCGCAGTAGTCGTCCAGGCGCTGGGGACGCAGGGTACGGTCGACATCGAGGTCCTCGGGCGTTAGCTCCGAGCCCACCATGCGCTCACCGTGCGCCATGTATGCCGCCGGCGAGCTGCCGGGCGTCGCCCACAGGTCCTGAGAGTCATCGGCTTCCCACATCACGCATCCATTCCGAGTCGCTTAAGCGCCGCGCCGAGCAGATCCTCGACACGCATATCCTGCCCATCATACCCGCTCAGAGCGACATCGGCCTCCTGCGGGCTAAAGCCCATGGAAAGGAGTGCCGCGCGGGCATCATCGATGGCCGAGGGAGCGGCAGCAGGCACGGGCATCGCAACCTGTCCGGGAATCACGTCGACCGGCACAAAGTCCTTATCCTTGGCAAAGGTACTCTTGAGCTCCAGAATGAGGCGCTGAGCTGTCTTTTTACCCACACCGGGTACCTTGGCCATGCCCTTGTCGTCCTCGGCCATCACCAGCGAATACAGCTGCCCCACGGTATAGGTGGAAAGCACGGCGAGCGCCAAGCGCGGGCCAACGCCCGAGACGGACACGAGCCGGTCGAACATTGTGCGCTCATCCTTTGAGGAAAATCCAAAGAGCGTCATGGCGTCCTCGCGCACCTGCATGCGCGTGTAGAGGAGGACCTCGCCGCCGGGCGTCGGCAACGTGGCCGCAGTGCTGCCCGAGATGCCGAGCTCAAAGCCCACGCCCGACACATCGACGACAGCAGAGCTCATCGTGGCCTCGACAAGCGTTCCGTGGAGCTGGGAGATCATCAGTATCCGGTTCCTCTCTGTTGATAGAACTCGCCGCCGGTAAGCGCTCGGGTGCGGCTGAGGTTAACGTGGCAGATGGCGCAGGCCAGGGCATCGGCGGCATGGTCGGGGTGCGGGTCGTGATCAAGCTGCGTGAGCGTGCGCACCATGTAGGCAACCTGCCGTTTGTCTGCAGCGCCCGTGCCCACCACGGCCTGCTTGATCTGCATGGGCGTGTATTCGCCAATCTCGAGCGCGCACTCAGAAAGCGCCACAAGCGCAGCGCCGCGGGCATGCGCCGTGGGGATGGCCGAACGAACGTTAGCGCCAAAGTAGATGCTCTCGATAGCAGCGGTATCGGGACGATAGCGTTCGACAACGCCCTTGAGGTCGCGGGCGATATGCGACAGGCGCACCGCGAGCGGACTTCCAGCACTGGTCTCGATGCAGCCATAGGCACGACAGCGAACCTCGCCACGTCGCTCCTCGATAATCCCCCACCCCGTATGGGCCAAACCAGGGTCGATACCCAAGATAACCAAGCCGACCTCCCCTCGTCACAAGCGCAGCGCAAGGCAAGGCCCCACGCACTATTCACGAACGTCTGTTCTAGAATAACACAACAGCGACCGTATCTGGCAAGCAAGGTCGAACCATAGGTTGAGCATAAGTCAGCGAGCGAGTCCCTGCCGTGGCAAGGTGCCGCGAAAGAGGAGCGCCGCGTACTTCTGTACGCAAGCGACGGTTTGAGCGGCAGATGGCCCGGCAGGGGCTCGCGCAGCGTCGACTCGTTACGCGGTTTGGCAAAACCGCGTAACCTTGGCCCCATCCCCAGTTTAGTTCTGCGAGAAAAAAGGAAACTGACGGGGATCCACCGGCGGATGTGGCATCGGCGTGCCCTGGGGCCCGCCCTGCGGTCCGCCCTGGCCGCCCATCATCCTTTCGATGGCGTCCTGGACCTCGCCCTCGAACTTTTTCATTCCCTCGTGCAAACGACGCTGACCGTCCTCAGAGCGCAGCTCCTCCATCTGCTCGGGCGAAATACCCAACAGCTCACCCAACAGACCCATCATCTCACCGCGCATGCGATCGCCCGTATCGCTATCGGCAAAGCGGCGCACTTCGGCGCGCGCCAGTGAATCAACCGTCATGCGCTCCTTGCCGTTGAGCCCCAAATCGGACCACGCAAGCATGTACGGCCAAGCGCGCTCGGCAAACGAACGGGCCGAAACGATCGGCGCCGTCGGCAACATGCGACGGGCAGCCTCACCCTGTCGAACGAGCATCAGCAGCAGCGAGCAGGCCTCAGGCTTGCCAGCGGCCATCGGGATGTCGTCGAAAGATCGATTGCGGTCCACGTGCGCCTCGAGCGCGCCATCGACCTCACCCGGCTCAAGCCCGCCGAGCAGCTGTGCCGCGCGGTCGAGCATATCGACCGGACCGTCGAGCGTCGAGAGCGCCTGCGCCAGCACTCGCTCCATACAATCTTCCACCGCGTTGAGCGTCACGAGCTCTTGGGGCACCACGGCAGACGTGCGGTTGCGCACGCGCGCCACAAACTCAAGCGTCGACAGGTACACATCGCCAAAGGGCGCAAAGTCGCCCTGGTAGCCGCCGGACAGTGCGGGCGCCGCTAGCGCGTACTCGGTCTTGGAGAGCGGGCTCAACGCCATGGCGCCCAGCTCGAGCGCCGTATCCTCGAGCATCAGGCCCAGCGCACGCGAGCGCAGACGCTCGGCATCGCCCGCCGACACGTCGCGATCGAGCACACGCGCCGCATCCGGTGCATCGCGCTCGACGGTGCGAATGTGCAGGCGCTCGGCAATCGCGCGGACGGCGACACAGCGGGCAGCCTCGGCCTCTTCCTGAGCAGGCGTAAAGATACGGTTGCGCCCCAGCACAAGGCCAATCACATTACGCGGGCCCAAAGCGTCAACGGCAAGTGCCGCCAGCAGGGACGACGGCAAGTCACCCTCGAGTGCCACCACAGCACGCGACGCGCCGCGAGCGCGGGCATTGTCGCGCACGGCGAGCACCAGCGCCTGCCACAGCCACTCCTCGGAACGAAACTCGGGCAGTTCGTGATCTTCCAGGGCATCGAGCATCACGCCGCGCTGAATCTCCTGAACCAGCAGGCTCTCCTCAAAACACGGCGCCTGAGCTACCACGCGACCGCAGTCGTCGAGCACAAACGAACCGCCGGTATATACCGACTCGTCGTACGCACCGACCGGCGCCATGCAGGCAAACCACACGCTGCGCTTAGATGCGATCTTGCGGTAGGCACCGCTGCGAACGGCGGCGATGGCGGCAGTCTCGCGGTCGGTCATGTCAAACGCGTTGAATTGGAAATACGCAATGAGGTCAACACCGGTCGGCAACATCTCGAGTTCGCGGTCCAAGTCAAAAATCACGGCGATGCGCACGCCGTCCACGTCGAACACCGGCGGCGCCCAACGCGTGTCGTTGTTCTCGCCACGCTGCAGGGCAATGCTCGATCGCGCCGGCACCACATGACCGTCCTTGAGCATCATGTAGTCGAGCAGCGGCTGGCCCTCAAACGAAACGGCCGCGGGCACGATGCAGATCATATCGAGCTCTTGGATACGCTCGGCAACACCGGTCAGGCCTGTCAGCATGTCGTGCTCAAAGTCGGCAGTACCCACCAGACCGCCGGGCAGAGCACCCATAAAGAGCGGAGCCGGGACGCACAGCACGCGCGCCCCGCGCTCGTGGGCCAGACGAGCCTGGTCCTCGATGCGACCGCAAATGCCCTCAATATCACCCAGGCGCATATCGATCTGTGCAAGTGCGAGCTTCATGGCCCAGCCCTTTCCGTCGTAAACCATCGAAACCGTAGTAAAAGCGCCGGCCGCATAATGCAGTCGGCGCTTGCATGTGCATATGCTAGCTATGATACCCCGAGCGGGGGCGCGCTCCTAGAACGTCGCGGACCACAGCCCATGCAGGTTGCAGTAGGCATAGACGGTACCGGTCTTGGAGCCGCCAGCGAAAAACGTCGCGGGCTTCATGCCGGGCTCAAGGTAATGGACCTCCAGGCGGCCCTCGGCCTCAAGCGCGATCCACTCGATGTAGTGCTCGGGCAGCATGGGGTGCTCCGTCGAGCCCACGCGCGCACGAATGACGTGGCCGTCGCGCTCGATCTCGACAACAGGCACGTGCTTCTCGTGCGCCGCATCCTCGGTGTTTGCCGTCAGCTCCGTGCAGCCGGCAGGGGTCGCAACGTCGTCGCCAAGAGCGGCAACGAGCTTGCCGTCGGAGTCTTTAAAGAATTTCGCCATGATGTTCTCCTTTGCTGATGTGCCAATGTTCTCAATGGTTCTTATGCCCAAAGAGCGCCGAACCATCCATGGCATTGCAAATGAACACATAACGGGTGAGGCAAGCGGTCGGGCCAGGACGAACCGGCGACCCGGCCCAGCCCGGCGGCCCCATCCCGCGCGCAGCTAGCGACCGTCGCCACCGAGCAGCGCCAGAACGTCCTCGCGCGTGAACAGCGCCGACGAGATGCCATCGCCGCCGAGCACACTGTTGACCAGGTCGCGCTTGGACTCCTGCATCTGCATGATGCGTTCCTCGATTGTGTCCTTGGCGATGAGCTTGTACACGGTCACGGTGTGCTGCTGGCCAATGCGGTGGGCGCGGTCGGTCGCCTGGTCCTGCGCCGCCACGTTCCACCACGGGTCGTAGTGGATGACCACGTCGGCAGCCGTCAAATTAAGGCCCACGCCGCCCGCCTTGAGCGAAATCAAGAACACCGGCACCTCGCCCACTTGGAACTGCGCAACCATCTTGGCACGGCTCTCTTTAGACGATGCGCCCGTAAGCTTAAGGAAGGCGATATCCTCCTTGGCCAGGCGCTTGCCGATGATATCGAGCATGCCCGTAAACTGGCTGAATAGCAAGATGCGATGACCGCCGTCGAGCGCGCCGTGGACGAGCTCCATACACGTATCGAGCTTGGCGCTTCCCGCCTTGTAGTCCGCGTAATGCAGATGAGGATCACAGCAGATCTGGCGCAGCTTGGTGAGCTCGGCAAGTACCTTGAGCTTATCTTTTTTGAACTCCCCGGCCTCGCGGTGCTGCACTTGCTGGGCAATGCGGTCCTGGTTGGCCAGGTAGAGCTTGCGCTGCTCGCCGGTGAGTTGCGCCATCACCGTATCCTCGATCTTCTCGGGCAGGTCGGCCACCACGTCTTCCTTGACGCGGCGCAGCACAAACGGCGACACGAGCGCCTGCAGGCGAGCGGCGCTGTCACCCTCGGCGTGCTCGACCGGGCTTTCGAAGCGCTTGGCAAACGACTCGCGCGTGCCGAGCAGGCCCGGCATCAAAAAGTCGAAGATGCTCCAGAGCTCGGACAGGCGGTTTTCGATGGGCGTGCCCGTCAAGGCAAAGCGCACAGCGGCCGGCAGACGCTTTGCGGCGCGAGCCACCTGCGTGAGCGGGTTTTTAATGTACTGGGCTTCATCCAGCACCACGCGGGCAAAGTCCTGCTCGACGTACTCGTCGATATCGCGGCGCATGAGGTCATACGACGTCACGACCACGTTATGCTCGGCCACGCCGGCAATTTGCACGCGACGCTGGGCCTTGGTGCCCACAATGGCGCACACATCAATCGACGGGGCAAAGCGCTCCAGCTCGGCAGTCCAGTTGTACACGAGCGACGCAGGGCACACCACAAGCGTGGGCTTAGCGTCCCCCGCCTCCACGCGCGCCAGGATATGCGCGATCATCTGGAGCGTTTTGCCCAGGCCCATGTCGTCGGCCAAGATGCCGCCAAGGCCCAGGTGTTCGAGCGAACCGAGCCACTGGTAGCCGTCAACCTGGTAGCCGCGCAGTGTGGCCTTGAGCGAGGCCGGCACCGTAAAGTCCATCTTGCCGAGCGTGTCCAGGCGCTCGACGGTGCGACGGAATGCAGCGTCGCGATCGGCTTCGAGCGCGGACGTGCGCGCAAGCATGCTGTCGACGAACAGGGTACTCGACGCGGGAAGCGACACGCCGTCGAGCAGGTCGACAGCATCGACCCCCAGATCCTCGGCAAGGCCAAACGCGGCGCGCGCTCCCTCGTCCAGGCGAATGATGTCGCCCGACGTGAGACGAGCAAACGTCTGGTGACGCTTGTAGGAATCGAGGTAGATGGCAAGGTCTGCCGCCGAAAGGCCGCTCGCGCCCAGTTCGACGTCGAGCAGGTTACTCTTGACGGTGGCGCGCACCGAAAGCTTGGGCGCAGGGCGGACAGAGATCTGGCGCAGGCGGTCGCTGAGCATGACCTCGCCCAGCTCGGACAGGGCAGACAGGCCCTCAGTGAGCAAGTGGAACAGGCTCTCGTCATCGCGTTCCTCAAACGCCAGGCCACCCTCGTAAAAGTCGAAATACAGAGCCGCCGTATCCATAACGCGAAACTCTGCCACCTCGTCGCGCGGCGGCACGCCCGGGCGCCGCTCTTCGAAGGGGCTGCCCGGAGCGCCCATGCTAAAGAGATCTGCCGACCAGTCGCCGTAGGTAACCGTAATTTTGCAGGTCACGAGCCCATCGTCGACGCCGATCGCCATGGCAAAGCTTGGCTCGGGCGCCACGGTATCGAGCACAGCGGGCGCGGTAAGGTCGGTGTAGTCGCGCAAGATAGGCAGCGCCATGCGGCAAAACTCACCCACCTGGTCGGCGGCGATATGGACCGGTGTGCGGCAGGGCAACAAGTGCGATAGGAACGGCGCGGCATGTTGGGCAAACGCCGTGTCGGTACGGCGCGCGCGGCGCGTATCGACCAGATAGGCGACGTCGCCCGAGGCAAAGCAGTACGTATCGGCCGGAAGGCGCAAGTCGTAGCTGCCCCCGGCTGCCGGCACAATCTTGGCAGCAATCAGCGGCGGGCGCTTAGCCGGAACTTCGCCCTCCCCTTCCGGCAACGACTCGACTGTCACCTCGTAGGCGCGGTGCGTCGTCGTCCCCCGCGACCAAGCAGGTTCAAAGGACATGGTCCTGCCACGCAGCAGGTCCAACACGGACACGATGGAATACTCGGATACCGGCAGCTGACGCTCGGCGACAAAACCGCTGCGGGCAAAGTCGTATGATGCCGAGCGCGAGCTCGTAATATCGCCTAGGTAGGCGACCGTCATTGCAACAAAGTCGAGCAGCTTTGCCGACACATCATCGAAAGCCTCGGGCGCATGAAGGAACGTAAGCTTCTTGCCATAGGAGAACGTACCGCCGCGCGCATAGGCATCGGCCATGCCGTCGATATCCTTAACCACGTAGGACACCGAGCCGCAGCGGATGCGAAACTCAAGCGCCCAGCTAAAGCGATCGGCAAACAGCGGATTGTAGTACGGCACCAGCGAGGGCTCCAGCACTGCTTTGGGCGCATCGGGGTCAATGGTGCCGGCGAGCTTGCGGCGCATGGCCACGAGTTTATCCATGCGCGCGTCCGAAAGATCGGAAAGTGCTGCCACAAGGCTCGGGCTCGTGGGCACGGGCGCCGGGAAGGGAAAGTTGGGGTTGACCGCAGATGCGCTGGGCGCGGGGCGTGTGGGCTGCTTGGACTGTGCGGGCGACACCGTAAACGTGCGGACCGGCGTGCGCAAACCCTCGACGGGCTCGGCGCCGCTGGCATCCAGATACGCCAACGCCGTGGCGATGGCGTGCTTGCACATGCCGGAATAGCGGAAGGCGGCGGGACAATCGCAGTCGTAGTCGACAACCTCGTGCTCGTCCATATCGAGCGCCACGTGCGTCTTATACAGGTCGCCGCGCGAACCACGCACCGTACCCTCGATATTCACGTTTTTGGAAAAGCGCGAGCCGGAGTCCTCAAACGACAGCACGGCGCCGTTGAGCATGAGCGAACGCCCCTTCATAAAGGTACTGCTGAGCGCCGCCTCCTTACGAAGCGCCTGCACAAACGTCCCCTGCGCCATCGCTTCCTCCAATCTCACCCGGGGTAGCTAATTTGGGACGGGGCTATTTTAGCTACCCCCATATGTCGGTTGAGATGTGTTCCGACCCCGACTCATTCGCCGTCAGCCAAAGGGTAGCTAAAAAAGCCCCGTCCCAAATTAGCTACCCCGCCAACGGCGTCCTTAGATCACCGTCACGCGACCTTGGTTGCCGACGATGGCCTTGGCCTCGGCCAACAGCGGAATCGAGCGTGCGTTGACCTTAGCAGGTACCTCGGCACGCAGCACGCGCCCGTCCGCCTGCTCGATAAAGATCTCTACGCGGTCGCCGCCCGGGTTGGCGGTGAGCACCGTGGCAAGACGCGCCATGTTGCCCTGGCTAAAGCGACTGTTGGGCACCATGACCTCAAACACCTTGGGCTTGTTGTTCTCCTCGTTGAGCTCAAGCGGCACAATCTCCTGCGCGATGATCTGGTCGCCGCGGTCCGAGCGCTCGAGCTTGCCCTTAATGCGCACAAACGCATCGGACAGCTGCGCGCCGGTCTCGGGGTCGACCTCGCCGTACAGATACCCCTCGGCCTCCTTGAAGGTCTTGGGGAACACCACGACGGTGGCCTCGCCTTCCATGTCCTCGAGCTGCACGATGCCCATGGGGTCGCCGTTTTTGGTCACGCGCTTGGACACGCTCGAGACCATACCGGCCCACCACAGCGCCTTGCCCTCGGGAATTTCCTGGTTGATGGTGCCGCCCGTGGGGTTTTGCACCTCGTAGCCGGTGTCGATCTGCGAGAACGAGAAGTCGCGCGCTTTGCTGAGCGCATACTCAAACGGGCGCAGCGGGTGGTCCGAGACATAGATGCCCAGAACCTCCTTCTCCTGGCTCAGCTTAAGGTGGCGGTCCCATTCCTGGCCATCCGGATCGGGTACGCTCACCTCAAAGCCCGAGCCCTCAACGTCGCCAAACATGTCGAAGAACGACGTCTGGCCGCTCGCGCGATCCTTCTGGCGCTTTGCCGCGGCATCGATGATGTTCTCGGGGTTGTTCTTGTCCACAAAGTGCATCATCTGACGACGCGGATACCCCGTGGAGTCGAAGGCACCTGCCTTGATGAGCGATTCGATCACGCGACGGTTGGCCTGGCTCGAGTCCACGCGCTCGACAAAGTCATGCAGCGTCTTAAACGGACCGCCCGCCTCGCGCTCGGCGATAATCGCCTGCGCCACGCCGGTGCCCACGCCGCGGATGCCGGCCAGACCAAAGCGCACACCTTCCTTGGTAGCCGTGAACTCGGTACCGGACTCGTTGACATCTGGCGAAAGCACGGGGATGCCGTCGTGACGGCATGCCGAGACGTAGTGCACGATCTTGTCGGTCTTGCCCGTATAGGACGTCAGGACGGCCGCCATGTACTCGTGCGGATAGTGCGCCTTGAGCCACGCCGTCTGCATAACCAAGATGGCGTAGCCGGCGGAGTGCGACTTGTTGAAGGCGTAGGATGCGAACTCGAGAACATCGTCCCAAATCTTCTGGGCGACCTCGCGCGTGTAGTTGTTCTTGATGGCGCCGTTCATCCAGTGGTCGTAGGTGGTCTCGTCCGAGCCATCCTCCCAGTGGAGCACCGTCGACGTGAGCAGCTTGATCTTCTTCTTAGCCACGGGCTTACGGATACGCGAGTCCGATTCGCCCTTGGAGAAGCCGCACATCTCGACGGAGATGAGCATAACCTGCTCCTGGTAGACCATGGTGCCGTAGGTTTCGCCCAGGATGTCGTCCAGACGGTCGTCGTAGGAGACGGCCGGCTCCTTGCCGTTCATACGGTTGATGTAGGACGAAACCATGCCGGCGCCCAGCGGGCCCGGGCGGTACAGGGCGATCAATGCCACGACGTGCTTGTACTCGGTGGGCTTCATGTTCTTGATCGTGGCCGTCATGCCGGCGGACTCGACCTGGAAGACGCCGGCGGTGTGGCCGGAGCCCATGAGCTTAAAGATCTCGGGATCGTCAAAGGGAATCTCTTCCTCTTTGATGTCGATGCCGAAGTTCTTTTTGATGTTTGCCTTGGCCTTGGAGATAACCGTCAGCGTACGCAGGCCCAAGAAGTCCATCTTGAGCAGGCCCATGTCGGCAACGGTATGGCCCTCGTACTGGGTAATCTCGACGCCGCCCTTGGTGTCGAGCTTGGTGGGCACGTGCTCGTTGACGGGGTCGCGGCAGATCAGAACGGCGCACGCATGAACGCCCTCGCCACGGGTGAGGCCCTCGATCGAGAGCGCCGTGTCGATGATGCGGCGGGCGTCGTCGTCCTTTTTATAGGCCTCGGCAAAGTCGGGGTTAAACAGATCCTCTTTGCCGGGTTGTTTTTCGAGCACCTGCTTGAGCTTGACCTTGGGGTCGCTCGAGACCATCTTGGACAGGCGCTGGCCCATGTAGACCGGGTAGTCCAGGACGCGCGCGGCGTCGTTGATGGCCTGCTTGGCCTTAATGGTCGAGTAGGTGATGACGTGGGTGACCTTCTCGGGACCGTAGAGCTGGCGAACGTGCTCCACGACCTCGAGACGCCGCTCATCGTCGAAGTCCATATCGATATCGGGCATCTCGGTACGCTGCGGGGACAGGAACCTCTCGAACATCAGACCGTTCTCGAGAGGGTCGAACGCGGTGATGTTCATGGCGTAGGCGACGATAGCGCCGGCGGCCGAGCCACGGCCGGGGCCGACGCCGATGCCGTTGTCCTTGGCCCATTGCACGTACTCGGCGACGATCAAAAAGTAGGCGGCAAAGCCCTTGTCGCAAATGACCTTGTATTCGTACTCAAAGCGCTCTTTGATGTTGACGCCACCGATCTCGCGCGTGGCCCAGTCGTCACCGTAGTGCTGGCGCAGGCCTTTCTCGCACTCGCGGCGGAACTGGCTCTCGTGCGTCTCGCCGGGATCGAGCAGCGGGAAGCGCGGCAGGATGATGGAGTCCCAGTCCAGCTCAACGTAGCACTTGTCGGCGATCTCGAGCGTGTTGTCGCAGGCCTCGGGGCAATACGGGAACATCGCCCGCATCTCTTCCTCGGTCTTCATGTAAAACTCCGAGCCGGTCATGCGCATGCGGTTGGGGTCGTCGACCTTGGCGTTCATGCCGATGCACATGATGACGTCCTGCACGGGCGCGTCCTCGCGGCGCAGGTAGTGGAAGTCGTTGGTGGCGATGACCTTGACGCCCACCTGTTTGGCGATATCAATGAGCGTGCGGTCCATCTGCTCGTCGGTCAGGCCGTTATCGGTGGTGATGCCGTGTTCCTGGATCTCGATGTAGAAGTCACCAGGCTCGAAGGTATCACGGAAGGTCTCGGCCCACTTGATGGCTCCTTCCATGTCACCGCGGTCGATGTATTTGGGGATGATGCCCGCGATGCAGGCGCTGGTGCAGATCATGCCCTTGGCGTGGCGGCGCAGGTTGTCGAGCGTCACGCGCGGCTTGTAGTAAAAGCCCTGCACGGCGGCCTCGGAGACCGTTTGCATCAGGTTGACGTAACCCTCCTGGTCCTTGGCCAGAAGGATCATGTGGTAGAGCTCGGGTTTGTGGTCGCGGGCGAGCGTCTCGTCCGGCGTAAAGTAGACCTCGCAGCCAAAGATGGGCTTGATGACAAGGGGCGGCTTGAGCTCGTCGATATTGCCCTTCTCGTCCCACATGGCCATGTCCTTCACATACTGGGCATGCTCGCGCGGGTTTGCCTCGGGATCGGGCTCCACCAGCTCGTCGCGGCGGTCCTTTTCCAAGAAGGCCTTGTCGTGGCTCCACGTTTTGTACTCGGGCGTGTTGTGGTTGACGGCGTCGCAGGCCAGCGCCAGATCGGGCACGCCATACATGTAGCCGTGGTCGGTAATGGCCACGGCGGGCATGCCCAGCTCTACGGCACGGTTGACCATATCCTGGATACGGGTTGCGCCGTCGAGCATGGAGAAAACAGTGTGGTTGTGCAGATGGACGAATGCCATGTGATGAGCTCCGATGCGGGTTCGTGTTCTGACTGAACGATTTTACCCCACGGCACGGACAGCGCCCGAACCTAGCCAAACCCACACGGGTAGCTAATTTGGGACGGGGCTTTTTTAGCTACCCTTTGACTGACGGCGAACGAGTCGGGGTCGGAATACATCTCAACCGATGTATGGGGGTAGCTAAAAGAGCCCCGTCCCAAATTAGCTACCCCTGAGCTGCAGTGGAATCGAAAAGGATTCCACCGCACGTTATTGAGGGCTAGAGGTTGTAGGTGACCACCTGGGGCTCGGCGAGCTCGACTAAGACAGCTGGGGCCGTCTGCTCCACGCGGACGAACTTGACGGTCACCGTCTTAAAGCCCGCCTTATGCAGAACATCCGAATAGACGCGCGCCTGCAGGGCGTGCTTCTCAAGCAGCTGGTCGGGTGTCTCATCCGGCGTGCCACCCGTCTTGTAATCGATAACCAGTGCGCGTGACGGATCGGCCGGGTCGGTCGCCAGCGCATCGATGGCGCCCTCGGCATATGCACCGTAGCGGGCAATGTCCTTGTCCTCGCAGCCCAGCGAGAAGAACGGCACTTCGGCACGGACGCACGGCCAGGCAAGAAGCTCGGCACGGACCGACGACCTGAGCCAGCGATTCAGGGCAACGTCAAAACGCTCGCGCTGCTCCGGCGTCAGGCACCACAGGCGCGTCAGCGCATCGGCACGCTCAGCGGGCAGCGCATCGGCACCCATCTCGATGAGCCACTGGCAGGCGGCATGGAACGCCGAGCCCAGCGCCATGGGGTTGCCGGCGGGCTCGACAGCAGCCACGTCTGCATCGGCCATCTCCGAGCCATCCGACTCGGCATCGTCGCCCGCCTCGTCCATGGGAACACGCGCCTCGGCGGCACGGTCTTCCGTCTCGGCATGGAGCGCCGCGGCGATCGACGAATAGCTGTACGAATCACGCGCCGGGAACGGACACGTGCCCATGCGCACGCCCGCAGCCTGGGGATATACGAGTTCAAACGAATCGGGCATGGGGTCGGCAGGACCGGGCACGGTTGAGTGCGCAGCATTATCGGCGACATCGGTATCGCCACGAACGAGCCTGCCCTCGGCATCCAGCGAAGCGTTGGCCTCAAACGCCTGCTCGCCAAAGGTAAAGTCCGAAAGCGAAATGAGCTCGTAGTCGCCCGGCTGGGAGTTGTCGAATACCAGGCGGTCGGCATCGAGCTGCGGCATGTCCAGAGCGTCGGTCGGCAGAATGCGGCGCAGCACGTCGTAGGTCAGATCGGTCTCGACATCGAAGGTCGGCACCGTCACCTTGCCACGGCTCACGCCCGCGTCCATCGCCAAGATCACCAGCTCGCGCGCACGGGTCATGGCAACATAGAGCAAACGGGCCCGCTCCTCGAGCGAAAGCTGCAGGTCGTCGTTGCGCAGGCGGGCAAATGCCTCGGCGGGAGAACCCGTCGCACAGACGTCCTCCATGAGCTCCGGCGGTAGCCACAGCGACGTGCCCTTGCCCTTAAACGCATGCTCAAACTGCTTTTTGACGTCATCGCCCTTTACGAACGTACCGTCCGAGAGTTTAACGCCGTCGAAGCGTGCCGGCAGCGCCACGACCTGCGCTCCGCCCCCGACGCGACCCATCTGTGCCGAACCCGAGGACTTACGCACGCCAAAGCACTCGGCGACCGCCACGACCGGATATTCCAGACCCTTGGAGGCATGAACCGTCATGATGCGCACCGCGCCGTCGCCCTCCTCGTTGAGGGCGCCCGGGGCCTCCTTGCCCGCCAGGAAGCGATCGAAGGCAAGCGCAATGGAGCGCGGCGAGTTACCGAACTCGGCCTCCGCCTCGGCCACGGCATCGAGCGCCTTGAGCACGTTGGCGGCGATGGCCTTGCCCTCGGGGCCGCGCTGCGCCAGGCGCACGAACCAGCCGGAGGCATTGACCGCGTCGCGCGCGATGGCGGCGAACGAATCACGCCCCACGCGACGCAGTGCGTAGCGCAGCACCTCGCGGGCACGCGTCACGAGCGGCAAGCCCTGCAAGCCCGGCACATCGGAATCGCTCATGATGCCCGCGTCGATGTTGCGGCGCGACGTCTCGCCCGTCTGATCGTCGAGCTTGGTCGCCAGCGCCAGGAACTCCTGGGCGCCGAGTGCAAACATCGGCGAGGCCAGCAGTGGCATAAGACCCTGCGCCGTATCGGCCGGATTGGCGAGCGCGCAAACCAGGGCGCGCACCGTCTGCACCTCGGCAGCTTGGGCAAAGACCGAGCCGCCCGCGATGACGCAGTCGAGCCCCTGGTCACGGAAGGCCTGTGCGTAGACGCCTGCGTTGGTCATGCGGCCCAGTAGCAGCACCATGCCGCCCTGGGGCTGGCCGGCATCGGCAAGCGCGCGGAATCGCTCCGCGATCGCGCGGGCCTTGGCCTGTGTGCGCTCCTGCGTACTGCCGCCGGCAACAAAGAGGGCCTGGCGGCGCGAGGCATCCGCCACCAGCGTGTCCTTGCGGCCGTCGCTCGCCTCAAGATCCAAAAAGCCCTGCATCAGGCCGCCGTCATCGCCGTCGAAGACGCGGGCCACATAGCGCAGCACCTCGTCGTGGCTGCGGAAGTTGCGCACGAGCTTGACGAGCTCGCCGGCGGGGGCATCGGACGTGGCAACCGTCTCCGACGCCGCCGTCGATTCCACCTTGCGCTCCTGGCGACGGAACACCTCGACCTCGGCGCCGCGGAAGCGATAGATCGACTGCTGCGCATCGCCCACGGTGCACAGCGCGCGCTCCCCCGCGCCGGTCAGGTGGCGGATCAGGTCGACCTGCATCTGGTCGGTATCCTGAAACTCATCGATCATGACCATCTTAAAGCGGCCCTCGTACGCAGCACGAATGGCAGGGTAATCGCGCAGGGCCTCGTAGGCCATGCGCAGCAGGTCGTTATTATCGAGGGCGGACTGGGCAGCCTTCAGTGCGCGATACTCGGCCTCTACAGAGCGGGCCAAGCCCACCAGTGCATCGAGCGCGGGGCCACCGCAGGCAAGCACGATATTGATAAATGCATCGGCGGCCTCGGCCTTGAGCAGCTCGACCTGTTCCTTGGGGAACGCCTTGCTCGCGCGCGGCATGGTGCACGACATCATGAGTCGCGCCGCATCGACCATGGTCTTGCCGCTCGCCTCGAACGCGTCGATGGCGTCGAGCGCCGTCTGCGCCTTCTCGGTCGCCGCCTTGCTTGCGCCCAGCGCCGCGCGATAGGCATCGGCGAGCGCCGAGGTATCGGCCTGGCCGCGCGCCACGCACACGTCGTCCATACCGCCCGGCAGCTGGCTCGAGAGCTCCAGCAGGTCACGCACCAGACCCTTGATGGTCGTGCCGGCGCCAAAGGGACCGCCCTCGCCCGCCATGGGATACCAGGCGTAGAGGGCCTTGAGCGATGCCGCGAGCTCGGGGGCGGCATCGGGTGCCGTCGCGCGGGCCAGCACATGCTCAACAGCCTGGTCCATGAGCTCGTCGGTATCGGTGAGCACCGTGAACTCGGGGTCGATGCCCAACTCCAGCGCGTGTGCGCGCAGGATACGCGAGCACATGCCGTGAATGGTCGAGATCCACGCGTCGTCGACGGTCAGTGCTTCCTCGTCCATGCCCTCGTCGATAAGCGCACGGCGCACGCGGTCGCGGATCTCGGCCGCGGCATCCTTGGTAAAGGTAATGGCGAGCACCTGGTCCAGATGCTCGACGAACGGA
Organism: Collinsella sp. LCP19S3_F2; assembly: GCF_052121015.1. NCBI lineage: Bacteria > Bacillati > Actinomycetota > Coriobacteriia > Coriobacteriales > Coriobacteriaceae > Collinsella > Collinsella sp. LCP19S3_F2. The sequence goes on along the minus strand of NZ_JBQKFA010000003.1, from coordinate 116,255 downwards.
CCGGATTCGGGCGAGAGCGCGTAGACGATGCGGCGCGTGAGGGTAAAGGTCTTGCCCGAACCGGCGCCCGCCGAGACAAACAGCGGACGGTCGAGCGTCTTGACGATCTGCAGCTGTTGCGGCATCAAGGTCGAAAGATCCATGGTCTACACGTCCCTCCTTACAAACGTTCCTTCGTGGTTATACGAGCAGCGGGCATGCGCGGCCTGCGTCGACGCCGGGTCGACAGCAGTGACGTTACCCGCCTCGAGTTCGCGCAAGCGCTCGGCGATGCCGGCCTCCACGCGATCGAGCAGGGCGTCGAAGTCCATGCTGCCACCCTCGCCGGGGAAACCTTTCTTAAGGCCCGGGATGCGACCGTCGCCACGCTCCTCCTCGAGCAGCTCGGCGCTCGCGGCACCGCGCAACGCCGGCTTGCCGCCCTTGGTCGAAAAATAGAGCGCCGCACGGGTATCCAAATCCAGCGCCCGGCGCATGGCCTGGGCGTAGATGAGCGTTTGGGTATGTGGCGGCAACCAGCGCGGATCGTCGATGGGCGCCGTGCCCGATTCCTCGTCGCGCACCGTAGGGTCGGCGAGCTTAAACTCCTCAACGCCCGTGCGATGCTTGTAGTCAATCACCACAGCGCGATTCTCGGCATCCACATCCACACGGTCGATGCGCCCGCCGAGCGGCCAGCCGGCATACTCGACCTGGAGCTCGTTGAACGCAAACTCCAGGTAGCGCGGAGCGAAGGGGGCAAGCGCCTCGGACTCGTAAGCAAGCACGCCCTCCAGCTGCGGCAAGATCTCGGCCACCTGGCGCTCCTCCACCGCAGAGAGCGGTACCAGCGGGCCCTCGTTGCCACGCTTGCCGGCGTGCTCGGCCAAGGTCTCGGCAAAGACCTCGTGCAGCAGCTCCTGCGCACGCGGCAGGTTTTCGGGCGTCACACGCTCCATGCCCTCTTGGGGCAAACGGGCATGCAGATGTTCCAGCACGTCGTGGACAAAGTTGCCCTTCTCCATGTTGCCAAAACCCGCGTCGATAGACTGGGGCTTAACGCGATACGAGACGAACCAGCACAGCGGGCAGGTGGAATAGGCCTCGATCTGCGAGGCAGACGTCAGACGCGGTACAAGCGGCGCGTCCTCGCCCTCGCCGTCCCGACGGCGCAAGACCAGATATGGCACGGCCGCCTCGCTCAAATGCTGAGGAGCCTCGCATGCCACGCGCTCGCGCTTGAGGCCCTTGCCGGCTGCAGGGTCAAAATCACCTACGATATCGCCCTCGCCCACGCATGTCACCTGAGCGGCACCGGTGGCCTCGGCATGCGCCCGCAACTCGGTCCACACGGCAGCCGGATAGCACTCGCGCGCCTGGCGATCGTGCGTCACGCGCGCAAGCGCAACCGGGCCACGTGCCGCCCGCATCGCGTGGCCAAAGCGCACGCGCAACAAGGCCGCAGGCTCAAGCGTCACGCCCTCGCGACCAAGGCTCGCAGCCAACGTGGCCAGCGGTCCTTCCTCGTGTGAGAGCGGATAGCTGTCCAGATCGACATCGGCAAACAGCACGGCATCGTAGCTGCCGGGGCGCAGAGCCGCCACATCGGCAAGCGAGGCAAAGCGAACCTGGGCACGTGGCGCACCGTCAACCTCGTAGGTCTCGTAATCGTAGGCGGTGCTACGCTTGTCCACCTTGGTGCGAATGCCATCGAGCACGGGCACGGTCGCGGCCTGCGACACGTCGAGCGCGCGGGCGTCATTCATAAGGATGTCGATGGCGTGGCGCAGCAGGGCCGCCTCCGCTTGGCGACGAGCTTGGCCATCCAGGCTGCCCAGCGAGCGATCGGGCAACGCCTCGGCAACGGCAAGCATGGCCTTGAGCGCCGTCACGGGCTTGTCGCGCCACAGTGCCTGGAACACGTCCGAGACCACACACGGTACGTTCTTAAACCAGTTTTCGTCGCTCGCCGCCTTGCGTGCGCCCCTCACCTGGCCTTGCACGCTCTGCAGCAGGCTCTTAACGCCCGCGGTAGTCTTGCTACGCGAGAGACGCATATTCTTATCGAAGATACGGGCATTGGCTGCATCAGCGCCCGAAAGCGGGCTGTAGATCCAGTCGGCAAGCTCAGGCGCGGGCCACCACTCGGTCTTTGACGCCACACCCTCATCGGCCGCCTTCATGCGCTCGATCAAGCTGGCAAGCGCCGCAAACTGCCTGCCCGCAATGGATTGGGAAAACGCCGTGAATTCAGTTGTCTCGGCAGCGATATGACGAGCCGCCAGACGAGAGGCGAGCTCACCGAACAGCTGGGGTGCCCGGGCAGAAACAACGAGCACGCGTACGGGGTCGGCGGAGAGGCCGGCGGTATCGTCGGCCCCGAAACCCTGGCGCGCTTTTACCAGATCATCAATTGCGTCCGCATAAGCATGAGCGCGGGCGTGGGGGCCCGCGACCTCAATAAAGGCAGGCTGAGCGGTAGCTCCACAAGCGGCATCAGACGCGACGGCGTCCTCCCTCAGCGGCGCGACCTCAAACAGCACACCGCTGGCATCAAATGCCGCGGCAAGTTCCTCGCGCATCGCCGCCTGCTCGCGAGCAAGCAGCACGACGACCTCTCCCCCACTGTTCGCCACAGCAGACAGCAGCTCGAGCAGACCGTGCGTAAACGACGTGACGCCGCGTACACAGACGGCACGGGCGCACGCCGGCAGATTATCGGCCAGAGCGCTGGCCATAATGTCAGCCGCCTCGCAGGGCTCGACCATATCTCGACGGTCCAAACCGCCCGCGTAGGCACGCAAAAGCTCGAACACACGAGCCTCGGCATCGCTTTTTGGCTCAGGCCGGCAATTGTTGCCACGGCATCGCTCGGCAGCTGTCCCCGCCACACCTGGCAGCACATCGCGGGCCATACGCGCAAGCATGCGCACCGTGCCCTGGCTGCGCGAAAGCGGCTGCAGGTCGACATCATCGAGACGCGTGACCATGTCCGAAAACAGCATCTGGCGCTGCAGGTTGTCGACGAAACCGCGCCCGTCGCCCAAAAGCTCCCAAAGCGAGCGAAGCCACGACGCGGGCGTCTTGTAATCGATGCCCAGCGAAACGCCGGCTTCCGCCGCATCATGACGGCACAGGTCGAGCTCGGCAAACGTTGGCGCCAGCAGCACGGCACGCCCGTGGCGGGCAATAAGGTCGGCAAGCAGCGCCGACTCGGCATCGCTCAAATCCGTGCCGGCATTAGTGGTATAGATTCGAACAGGCATGGTCCTCCACTCAAACTGTTCGCAATAATCAATGCATCCATCCTACCCGCCCAAGCGGACACATTGCCACCGCAGCTTCATCTTTTGGCGCTTTGGAGACAAGTCGCTTTGCACCACGTTGGTGCCAAGGGGGCGGACTCGTCCGTTGGTGCAAGCGAACCTGGCCCCTTTGCACCAATTATTCGGCATATAAAAACCGCCCCCGGAGGAGCGGTTTTTCACAATTCGTTTTGCCGCGGCCTATTCGCCATCCTCCAGCTTAATGAGGATCTTGCGGTAGCCACCGTACTCGCCGTTGAGCGCCTTGGATACACGGCTCACCGTGGTGGACGAAGCGCCGGTACGGACCTGAACCTCGACATAGGGCTCGCCCTCGTCCAGGTAGCGCGCGACCTGCAGACGCTGCGATAGATCGCAAATCTCGCGCGGTGTGCAGATATCGGTCAAAAACGCTTGGATATCTTTCTCGTCGTCCAAAAGACTAAATGCGTGGACTAGCTGCTTGACATCAGGCTTGTCAAACATGTTCTCGATATTCATCGATCACCGCCAAACCCGCCAAAAGGCATCGAAGTTGATACTGGCACCGGGCATCGTTCGCCCATTCTATGCAATAGGGCAACGCATGTGGCTTTTGCCCGTAGTAGTTTAGCACACCACCAAACTAAAGTGACAAGACTCTCTGTCAGTGGCGCGTTTTTTAGGACGAACGCCGTTTTGAAACCGAATGCGCACGCAAGCTCCACGAATATCTGAGACAATGGGCGCCCAACGCAGAGGCGCGCGCCAAGGCAACCATCCGATTCGCCGCGGCAAACGAGCTTACGCGCCACCAACACGTCACGCGCACCGGAAAGGAACCCACCATGCGCTTCTTGCTCAACTGGCTTTTGACCTCAATCGCTATCGCGATCGCCACGTTCCTCGTCCCCGGCATTCAGCCCTTCGGCATGGCCGACGCCTGGGTCTGCTTTGCCTTTGTGGGACTGTTCCTCAACATCGTCGACTCGCTCGTCAAGCCGCTCCTGACGGTCATCTCGCTGCCGCTCACCATTATCACGCTGGGTATTTTTCAGCTTGTAGTCAACAGCTTTATGCTCGAGCTTGCCAGCTACCTATCGGTAAATCTGCTGGGAGCGGGCATCTCCATTGCCAGCTTTGGGTCGGCCTTTATGGGTAGCATTTTGGTGTCCATCACTCGAAGCATCTTCGACAGCATCGCCAGGAACTAAAGCAACCGGATACGGACCGCCACAACACGCCAAAACGAAGGCCGTCCATCGCAACGATGGACGGCCTTCGCCTTTGTCAAGCCTCAGAGGACAAAAGAATCTACCATTTCTACCCCGTCCCCAAATGGCTGGTGGGGCTAGATGACGTAGTCGTAGCCCCCGTTGGGGGCGACGAGCGCATCGAGCGTCACACCGTCGAGGTAGTCGTTGATGAGCTTGTCCAGGTTCTTCCACACGTCGAGCGTGGGGCACTCATCAGATCGCGAGCAGCCCTTGCAGTCGCCATCCAGGCAGGCGACCGGCGCCAGGCTGCCCTCGGTCAGGCGCAAGATCTCTCCCACCGTGTACTGCTCGGGCGGGCGCGTGAGCACGTAGCCGCCGCCCTTGCCACGCATGCCCGAAAGCATGTTGGCGCGCACGAGCGTAGCCAAGATGTTCTCGAGATATTTCTCGGAAATCCCCTGTCGCGCCGCGATCTCTTTGAGCGGGATGCGACCGGCCGCCTGGTGCTCGGCCAGGTCGACCATAACGCGCAGGGCGTACCTGCCCTTAGTAGAAACCAACATATATAGTGCTGCCTTTCGGTCTTTTAATCCGTTGAAATTCTAGCCGAAAAATTGGCTTTGAAAATACCCATTCCAGTCAAGGTGGTTAATCGGCTCGTAATAATCTCCTATTTCCTATTGCATTACTAGGCTTTAGTGTCTACTATGCTTGCCAACAGCTAAATGAACAACCTATAAGGTTTATGGGTTTAGCTACTAGGCCACCGTAAAACCACACGGTATCCAGTCATTTGAACACTTTGGAGGTTCACCATGAGCAAGGTTTATACGTCCATCGATCAGCTTATCGGCCACACCCCGCTTTTGGAGCTCACTCACTTTGAGGCCGATGAGGACCTCAAGGCCCGCGTGCTCGTCAAATTGGAATACTTCAACCCCGCCGGGTCCGTCAAAGACCGCGTCGCCAAGAACATGATTGACGAGGCCGAGAAGGCCGGCAAGCTCGTGCGTGGCGGCGACTATACCATCATCGAGCCCACGAGCGGCAACACTGGCGTCGGCATCGCCTCGGTGGCGGCGGCTCGCGGCTACAAGGTGATCATCACCATGCCCGAGACCATGTCCGTCGAGCGCCGCAAGCTTATGCAGGCATACGGTGCACAGCTCGTGCTCACCGACGGCTCCAAGGGCATGAAGGGCGCTATCGCCAGGGCCGAGGAGCTGCAGAGGGAGACCCCCAACAGCATCATCGCCGGCCAGTTCGTGAACCCCGCCAACCCCGCCATCCATAAGGCCACGACCGGCCCCGAGATCTGGGACGACACCGACGGCAAGGTCGACATCTTCGTCGCCGGCGTTGGCACCGGCGGCACCGTGACCGGTGTGGGCGAGTTCCTCAAGGAGCAGAACCCCGAGATTCAGGTTGTCGCCGTCGAGCCCGCCACCTCCCCGGTACTCTCCAAGGGCCAGGCCGGTCCGCACAAGATCCAGGGCATCGGTGCCGGCTTTGTGCCCGACGTCCTCGACACCCAGGTCTATGACGAGATCATCCCCGTCGAGAACGACGACGCCTTTGCCACCGGCCGCGCCGTGGGCCACAAGGAGGGCGTGCTCGTGGGCATTTCGTCCGGTGCCGCCGTGTGGGCCGCGCTGCAGCTGGCCAAGCGCCCCGAGAACGAGGGCAAGACCATCGTGGCACTGCTCGCCGATACCGGTGAGCGCTACCTGTCCACGGCACTGTTCCAGGACTAGAGCCTTTTTCCCATAGGTTGAGCTCAGGGACGAACCTGCCTCCTCTCTCTCCCGACGGTCTGAGCCCATCCCGTCAGGGTGTCCCACGAGACGTCCGAACTTGCTACAATGTCTGCGGCGCGGAACCAGCCTCCCGCGCCGCTTTTCTTTTTTGGCCACATGCCACCAAGGAGAACCTCCCCATGCACAACAAGCGCGTGCTCGTCGCCATGAGCGGCGGCGTCGATTCCAGCGTGACTGCCTATCTGCTCAAGTGCCAAGGCTACGAATGCGTCGGAGCCACTATGCGCCTCACCTGCCCTGCGCCCGATCCCGTCACGGGCATGAGCAAGGTCGACCGTGACATCGCCGATGCAAAGGCCGTCGCCGATCGCCTGGGGATACCTCACCATGTGCTCGACCTGCAGCAGGCCTTCGACCGCAACGTTATCGAGCGCTTCGTGACCGCCTACCAGGAGGGGCTGACGCCCAACCCGTGCATCATCTGCAACCGCCATATTAAGTTTGGCGCGCTGCTCGACGCGGCACTCGATATGGGCTGCGACTACATTGCCACGGGTCACTACGCCAAAACGAGCCAAGCGCCCGATGGCACCTGGCAGCTGCACCGCGGCGAAGACTCCAAGAAGGACCAGAGTTACTTTTTGTATTCGCTCACGCAAGAGCGCCTGGCACGCACAATCTTTCCGCTGGCAGGGTTGGACAAAGAGCGCGACGTGCGCCGCATTGCCGCCGAGCAGGGCTTCATCAACGCCAAGAAGGCCGAGAGCGAGGATATCTGTTTTATCGCGGACGGCGACTACGCGGGCTATATCGAGCGCCGCTGTGGGCATGCCGCCGAGCCGGGCGATATTGTATGGCGCGACGGCAGCGTGGTCGGACGCCACAACGGCGCACTGCGCTATACCGTCGGCCAGCGCAAGGGCCTGGGCGTCGCGATGGCGCGCCCCGTGTATGTAACGGGCGTCGATGCCGCCAACAACATTGTGCATCTGGGCGAGGCTGAGGACCTGACGGCGACAGCACTCACGGCCAACGACTGGATTTGGAGTGCCCCTGCCGACCGCATGGAGGCAGAGCTCACATCCGGCGACATTCGCGTGGACACCAAGTACCGCTACCGTCAAAAGGACCAGGCAGCGACCCTTACACGTGGCGCCGACGGACAGATGCTTCTGACCTTTGACGAGCCGCAGCGCGCCGTCGCCCCCGGCCAGGCCGTCGTTATCTATCGCGGCGACATCGTCCTGGGCGGCGGCACGGTAACTGCCGCCATCAGGTAGCCGCAGGATTATCGCCGCACGTGCCGAAGCACTTCAACAGCAGCATTCACCTCGATTACGCGACGCTCGAGGCCGCGGCAAATGGACTCGAGCCGGCCCTCCGCTGTGGCCCATTCGCTCTGCGAAAGAATCTCAATCGCCTCATCAACAAATCCGTTGAGCCGCGATGAATCGAACCAATCGAGTGAGTCCGCAAGCGCCAGCTGGACGGAAGGGTCGGGCCCAAACGGCTTAGCAGAAAACCCAAACTCCCCAGCTGCGAGCACGGCAGTTGGTACGTTGTACCACAGGCAGTTGCCGCTATCGAACAGCGGAGCAGGCCTTATCTCCAGGGTGTCGACATTGCGGATGATGCCGAAGTTTCGCCAATGGCGATCGCTGTTGGCCAAAAGGGCATCGCAGACAATCATCTGCGACATAGACCTTCTCACGGCAGCCTCGTCTGCTCCATGCTTACCAAGGAAGCGGCAGTACCGGTCGTATGTCGAGTTTCCCCGCTGGCTACCAAGTGCGCCCTTGACGTAAACAGCCGGAACGTATTCCTCGCGGCCGTCAAGAAAGTCGTCGCACAGACACACAGGGCCATCGAACATCCGCTCAACCGTATAAGGAACAAACTCGCCCTCCGACAACAAGCGACGATGTAGAGCCGTTGCAACCGCCTCGTTAAAGGGACGCTGATCGTCCATGCCGCGCCCCTTGACCAGAACGCGAACAGCATTGCGAATCATCCACGATTTAGGAAGCTCGCCCTCGGATGTGTTGTCGGGATTTTTAAGACCGATGCCCTCCAGCCAACCCGAACGTCCCTCGGGCGCCGATCGCTCAAAATCATTCTCGAAGTAATTGAGGTTTCGCCATTTGAGCCCGTCGCATTCTGCCGGCCGCAGCCAATAGCAATCCGAAAGCGAGAGGCCCAGGCACTGAACCGGGACCTCGATGCCACTGGCAATTCCCAGTTCACGATAGCGCGAGACGAGTCCGGGGCGAACATCGGGCACCGACCGATGGCTCCACCACACGTTGAGCTCCCGTTTATTCACCGTAGGAGAAGAGCTCGAGCACGTGCCAAACGGCATTCGTTGTGCATCGAGGACCTCCGCGATTTCGAAGGGAAATTCGCGCGACGGATCAAATGAGACATGCGCGACCTCATGGTCGGCCGACATCAGCGTAAACTTGCGCCCCACATCGGCCGCAGGACGGCGTCCACGTTTGCGGACCTTTTGATAAGCGACCGCGGAATTGTACTCGACCATCTTCCGTCCGCCCACAATATCGCACGCGAGCGTTCCCGATGCGGCAAGTTGAGATATGCGGGCTTTCGTAACGCCCAGCAGGCGGGCAGCATCACCCATAGACAAGTACTCAGACGTATCCATACACCGCATCACCTCGTTAAGTAATTTACACGTTTAGTTAATAGATTACATATATCATAATACTAAACGACCAAAAGCGAAAAAAAGCCCGATAAATCGGGCTTTAGCGATTGGTCAGCCGAGTCGCAAGCTGCTCCCCTAGCGCTGAACGTAGGCGCGAACCAGCTCGTAGGTATTGCGCACGCCGTCGATGTGGCTGCGCTCGTAGTTGTGGCTCGCGTACACGCCAGGGCCGATCAGGCCGTGACGGATGTCGTAGCCGGCAGAAAGCGTGGCCTCAACGTCCGAGCCGTAATGCGGGTACACGTCGATGGCGTAATCGAGCTCCAGCTCGCGCGCGATATTGGACAGCGTGGTCACCAGATCGTAGTTGTAGGGGCCGCCCGAATCCTTGGCGCAAATCGACACCATGCGCTCGGTGCAGCCCAGATCGTCACCCACGCAACCCATGTCCACGCTGATCATCTCGCGCGTGTCGGCCGGCACGAAAGCGCCACCGTGGCCGACCTCCTCGTACACCGTAAAGAGCAGTGAAACCTTGCGCGAAAGCGTCACCTCGCCAGCGGCGACGGCACGCGCCAAGCCCAGCAAAATGGAGGCCGACAGCTTGTCATCCAGGAAGCGGCTCTTAATGTAGCCGCTCTCCGTCACCGTGGTACGCGGGTCCATAGCGATGATGTCGCCCGTCTGAATGCCCAGCTCAAGCACGTCATCCTTGCTGTCGACATTCTCATCGAGCAGGATTTCCATGTTCTTCTCGATGGTCTTGACCGGCTCGTCGGCCACGTGCGCCGAAGGCTCGGTATTGAGGACCACACCCGTGTACACATTGCCATCGCGCGTGTAGACGGTGCAGTTCTCGCCATCGGCCGTAGACCACTGATGCCCGCCGAGCGTCGTGGGACGCAGGCGACCATTGTCCTTAATGGAGCGCACCATGGCGCCCAGGGTATCGACATGGCTCGCCAACACAAGCGGCTCGCCCTCGCCGCCAAGCTCAACCAGCACGTTGCCCTTATTGGAACGCTCGGGGCCAAAGCCCATATCGCGCAACGTTTCCATTAGATAATCAGTCGCCGCACGGGTATAGCCCGTAGGCGAAGCAATCGAGGTAAGCGCCTTCAACTGGTCAGTAATATAGGAGAGCGTAGAATCCATCTTGGACACCAAAGTCACCCTTTCATATCGAATTAAACCCACAGCAACAATACCACCGCGAACCATCTTTTTACCTAGCGAGACAACCCATCGGGCTTCTCAGAGCAGCGCCCACCACGATAACGAGCCGGCGGGCCCCGCCCGTTAGCCCCAGAATCTTTCCGCAGGACAGAAGGAGGCCCCGCCGCACGTAGTGCGCAGCGGGGCCTCCGACATGTCCGAGGACGATTGTGGGGCTAACGGGCAGGGGACCGCCGAACCATGTTAGGCAGCCGGGCAGATCTTCTTGAAGAGCTCGATGACGTCGTCGAGCGTCGCCTCGCGCGGGTTGCCCGGGAAGCAGGCATCGGCCATGGCGTCCTTGGCCAGGACCTCGATCTCGTCAGCCTTCATGGCCTCGCAGACGTGCGGGATGTTCACGTCAGCGGAGAGCTGCTTAACGGCGGCGATAGCGGCGTCGGCAGCCTCATCGGTGCTCATGCCCGTGGTGTCAACGCCCATGGCGACGGCGACCTTGGCCAGGCGCTCGGCGCAAACCGGCTTGTTGAACTCCATGGCAATCGGCAGCAGCATGGCGCAAGCGACGCCGTGAGGGGTGTCGTAGTGAGCGGACAGGGTGTGAGCCATGGCGTGATCGATACCCAGGCCAACGTTAGAGAAGCCCATGCCGGCGACATACTGACCAAGAGCCATGCCCTCGCGGCCGGAGCCGGGCTGGCCGGACTTGGCCTCGGCAACGGAGTCGCGCAGGTTCTCGCTGATCAGCTTGATGGCCTCAAAGTGGAACATGTCGGAGAGCTCCCAAGCGCCCTTGGTGGTGTAGCCCTCGATGGCGTGGGTCAGAGCGTCCATGCCGGTGGAAGCGGTCAGGCCGGCGGGCATGGAAGCCATCATGTCGGGGTCGACGACGGCGACCTCGGGGGCGTCGTTGGTGTCGACGCACACGAACTTGCGGACCTTTTCGGGGTCGGTGATGACGTAGTTGATGGTCACCTCAGCAGCGGTACCGGCGGTCGTCGGCACGGCGATGGTGAACACGGCGTGGTTCTTAGTGGGAGCAACGCCCTCGAGGCTGCGGACATCGGCGAACTCGGGGTTGTTGATGATGATGCCGATGGCCTTGGCAGTGTCCATAGAGGAGCCGCCACCGACGGTCACGATAGCATCAGCCTCGGCGGCCTTGAAGGCCTCGACGCCGTCCTTGACGTTCTGGATAGTGGGGTTGGGCTTGATCTCGGAGTAGAGGCTCCAAGCGATGCCGGCGGCATCGAGCTCATCGGTCACCTTAGCGGTAACGCCAAACTTGACCAGATCGGGATCGGAGCAGACGAAAATCTTCTTGTAGCCGCGACGCTGGAGCTCGCCGGGGATCTCCTTGATGGCGCCGGAACCATGATAAGAAATGGTGTTGAGAACGAAACGATTAGCCATTGATAGCCTCCCATCGTGTGCGGGGCACCCATTACGCCCCACGCTATGGCTCCCATCCTAACGCTTTTGAAGCGAAAAACGCGTGAGAACGTCAGATTATTTAAAGCGTTTCAACAACTGGTATCGTCACCGCCTGACCACTAAACAAAAAAGGGGCGGCCGAGATGACCGTCCCCTCCCCATTATTGATCAGTGTGGCAAGGGGTCAGCCCCTTGCCACACCCTGCCGCTATTTTTGGCAGGCCTCTTTCCAATCTTCGCAGGCGCGCTTCCAGCGAAAACGCAGGTCGCGCTCGCGGTCGATAAACATGATGGCAAACGCCACGAACAGCAGCACGCTCGCCACCGCAATAGCGTGCAGCCCCATGCGCTCAATACACCAGTTTCCCAGCACAGCGCCAAACACAAAGGTAAAGATCACGCCAAAGTACAGCAGGCCGTTTTCCAAAAAGCCGCGCTTGTGGGTGATGATGTAATCGTCCACGTTTTGCAGCGCATTGCGCAGGTTACCGATGCACATGGTCGTGGCAATGCCGTGACCGTGGATCTTGCGGAAGCTCTCGACCTGCATACCGCAGGCAAACGAGATGAGGCAGTTGGCGAGCAAGTTGTAGCCGCCACCGGGGATAAAGCTCACGCCCAGCAAGATGACGGCTTCAAAGAACACCGTCACCTGGCGCCAGTGAATCACGCTGCCAAACCGTTCGTGTACCAGGTCGGCAAGCATAATGCCCACGGCAAACGACACCACAGGGAAGAAATAGCGCCCCGCGAGCGCCCAATTGCCCTCCGAGATGCTCACGCCCACCAGCAAGATGTTGCCCGTCTGCGCGTTGGCGAAAACATGGTCGCGCCCAATGTACGAATAAACGTCCATAAAGCCACCGGCGAGCGCCAAGATGATGCCCAGCTCAATAGACTCCGATATCTGTTTGGCACGCTGCATCGTCGTGCGCCCTCCTTGTTGACGACCCTCTCGTGCGTTGGCGGAAACATAGCCGCCGTTCATACTGTAACCCATTGACAACATGGCGCGCCCGCGAGACGGACTCCCCAACGCGCAGATACACCGTCTGGAAACAAACGGCGGGCGCGGCATCGACACCCGACACCTCATGTACTCCACCAGTCTTTTTAGACCCGTCCCAAAAAGACTGGTTACAATTACGTGCAGCATACAAACACCGGGAGGAATCGTGGCAAAAAAGCCCCAGGACGCTCAGCACAACCAGCACGGCAAGCATGCCCAACGCGGCCAGCAGCAAAAGCGTGGAAGCAAAGCCCAGGGCTCGCGCCCCGCGCATGCCCCGGCAGCGCCTGTCCGCCCCTGGCGCCCGGGCCGCGATAAGTTTCTCCCCGTCAGCCGCGCCGACATGGATGCGCGCGGCTGGGACCAGTGCGACTTTGTCTACATCTGCGGCGACGCCTACGTGGACCATCCCAGCTTTGGCATGGCCATCATCAGCCGCGTCCTCGACGCGCACGGCTACAAGGTGGGCATCATCTGCCAACCCGACTGGACCGACCCCGCCAGCATCACCGTGCTCGGCGAGCCGCGCTTGGGCTTTCTCGTCAGCGCCGGCAACATGGACTCCATGGTCAACCACTATTCGGTGACCAAGCACCGCCGCCACACCGACGCCTATACCCCCGGTGGCGAGGAGGGGCACCGCCCCAACCGTGCCGTCACGGTCTACGGCAACCTCATCCGCCAGACATTCAAAGACGCCCCCATCATCATCGGCGGCATCGAGGCAAGCCTGCGTCGCTTGGCCCACTACGACTACTGGCAGGACAAGCTCAAGCGCTCGGTACTGCTCGACTCGGGCGCCGACATCCTCATCTACGGCATGGGCGAGCACGCGATTGTCGAGATCGCCGACGCGCTCGACGCGGGACTGCCCGTCGATCAGATTACCTATATCAACGGCACCGTCTACCGCACGGGTTCGCTCGACGAGGTCTACGACTACGACCTGCTGCCCAGTTGGGACGACCTTACCGCCGACAAGCTCAACTACGCGCGCAGCTTTAACGTGCAGCAGCAGAATATGGACCCCATCACCGGACATCGCCTGGTAGAGCCCTACCCCAACAGCGTCTATGTGGTGCAGAACCCGCCGTCGGCGACGCTCACCACCGACGAGATGGACGAGGTGGCCGAACTCCCCTACGCACGCGATTGGCATCCCGATTACGACGCAGCGGGCGGCGTGCCGGCCTTTGCCGAGATCAAGTTTTCGATCAGCTCCAACCGCGGCTGTTTTGGCGAGTGCTCGTTTTGCGCGCTCACCTTCCACCAGGGTCGCGTGCTGCAGATGCGCAGCCACGACTCGATCATGCGCGAGGCCGAGCTGCTCACGCGCGATCCCGAGTTTAAGGGCTATATCAACGACGTGGGCGGGCCGACGGCCAACTTTAGCCGTCCCGCCTGCGACAAGCAGCTCAAGCACGGCGTATGCAAGAACAAGCGATGCCTGTGGCCGAGCGTGTGCAAGAACATGGTGGTCGACGAGAGCGGCTACACCCAGCTGCTGCGCGACCTGCGCCAGCTGCCGGGCGTCAAGAAGGTCTTTGTCCGCAGCGGCATCCGCTTCGACTACACCATGGCCGATGCCTCGGACGAGTTTTTGCGCGAGCTGCTGGAGCACCACGTCTCGGGCCAGCTACGCGTAGCACCCGAGCACGTGAGCGACGCGGTGCTTTCCGTGATGGGCAAACCGAGCCGAGCCGTCTACGACGCATTCTGCCGTAAATTTGAACGTCTGAACCGCGAATATGGACTCAAGCAGTACGTGGTGCCGTATCTGATCTCGAGCCACCCCGGATCGACGATGAAGGAAGCCGTGGACCTTGCCGAGGCCGTGCGAGACATGGGCTACATGCCCGAGCAGGTGCAGGACTTCTACCCCACGCCGTCCACCATGTCGACGTGCATGTACTACACCGGCGTGGACCCGCGCACCATGGAGCCGATCTATGTGGCGCGCGACCCGCACGAGAAGGCCATGCAACGCGCGCTCATCCAGTATCGCAAGCCCGAGAACTACAAGCTCGTGCGCGAGGCGCTAGAGAAAGCTGGGCGTCGCGATTTGATCGGCTACACCAAGCATTGCCTGATCCGCCCCGTGCCGCCACGCCCGGGCGAGACATCTGCCGGCGGCGGACATGGTACCGGCAAGAAGGGCGGCAAGGGCCACGGTGGCACTGGCGGCGCTGGAGCCAAGGGGCCCAAGGGCGGCAAGGGCCACGGCGGCATGTCGCGCGCGCAGAACACCGCCGGACGCAACCGCGCAGCTCAGGGGCGTCAGGGTGCCAACGGAGGCGGTCGCCGCAACTAAGGCAGCAATGCGCTCGCTGCGTCCATCCCACACGCGTGGCGCAGCGAGCGCATTGCCTCAACGAGGATGACGCCGGCGATGGCGACCGTAATTGCCACGTCGAGCGGCGTGTTCACAAACCAGAGCAGGCCCATGAGATACGACCCGGCATTAAAGGCAAAGTGCAGCAGGATCGTGTAGCGGAGCTTTCCGGTCGTCACGAGCACCCAACCAAAGATGAGGGCGGCGGCACCCGCGTAGCAACCCTGCACCCAATTCATGTGCATAAAACCGAAGATTGCCGCCTGCAGCACAATCGCCGCGGCGACACCCCACGTGCTTGGGGCCGCCCAGGGCACTATGGCGCCGTCTTGCGCACTCGCACGACGCCGGCGCTTCCAGAGCGGACGGCACTGGGGATTAAACGCACGCAGCGAAAACTCAAAGATAACACCGCGCACCAGGAGCTCTTCGCAAAACGGCGCGCCGAGCACCGTGGTCAGGACGGCAAGAGGACTGGTGTCGCCCATGCCCGTTTCCTCGACAAGCTCGCTGTAGTCGGCCGCGGCATCGGGCAACAGCGACAGCACGGCGTCGGTCACGTAGCTAACGACCACCTGCAGGGCAAGACCGATCACGATAACGCAGGCGATGCGTTTCCACGCCCCACGCGCTCCCCCGCCGAGCGGATGCTCGCTTTGCGAACGCGCCATAAACGAGCGCGGCCACAGATAACGCCACCACAGCAGCGCCATCAAAAACGACGCCGTCTGAGCGGCGGCCTGAAGCAATTGAATGTCGAGGTCATCGATCGAAAAACCCATGAACACCGATGCGACGCCAAGGGCGGAGAACAAAACGACGCTCAGGGCAATATCGACAGCGACGACGCCAAAACAGGCAAGCGCCCAAATCATCGCATTGAGCATGCCAACCTCCTCCCGACAGGTAGTCATTTAAGAACGTCCCCAACGACTACCCTAACTGCCGGCAGACAAGTAACGTCCCCAAGTACCGGCAGTTTGGGACAGTCATTGTTGATGAGAATCGGGTGCAGTGCCAAAGGCCCCGTTGGGCGAGATGTCGAACGGGAAGGTGCCGCAGCGATTGAACGCGGCGATAAACATGCGGATGGCGTTGGACGGCGTGGTACCCACGAGCTGGGTTGCCGCCGCGAAGGCCGCCTTTTCCTCGGGCAAGACCTTCGCGACAACCGGGGTCATGTGTTCTGCCATGGCGCTTCCTTTTTGAAACAACGGTAGTGCGGATAGATGCGGGCCACGCGGCTGGGCGACGGGCTGTGAAGGCAACCCGATTGGCCCGCATCTGGAGTTTGTTTCTGCGGCGTTGGTATTACTTGGTATTCCTAAGTTATACCCAGCAGATAGAATACCACACCCGGCCCCATGGGGACGGAGAAAAGACGGATTATTTTGTTGCTGGGTTAGTATTTAGAGCGTGATGATGTCCGAGATATCGAGGGCCTAAGCGTCGGCGTATGGCGCGCCCAGGCTGGGTATCCGACGCATGGCGCCCTATTGTCTTGCATAATTTCGCTTATGCCATGCATAAAAAGACGGGGGCACCCCTTCTCGTCCCAACGTACCCCCGCTTGTACCGTGCAAAAACCGGAGTTTTCAGCATCGTGGCCCCCGCAGGCGGTGCCGAAAATCGTGGACGCCGCGCGATTGGTGTCGTTTTGGAGCACGGTGCGACGCGAAACGCGCGTTATCGCCGCGCCGGACGCCGTCAGCCAACCCAAATCGCCTGCCGAAGGATCCCGCTGGCTCAAATAGACGCTTCCGGCGCGTATGCAGTCACCCCGGCTTGCTGAAAACTCCCAAAAATGCACGGCGCGCCCCGGGGGACCCGTGCGCGCCACGAAAAACACGCCCGCATCCAAAAGAATGCGAGCGCGAAAGCCGGATGGCGGCAAGGGCGCCAGGCAGCGGGCGAAATCCCCGGCGTGTCCGCCCGGGCACCGCAGCCGCCGCGCGTCAGCAGAAAACCTCATGCCCTGCGTCGATGTCGGCCCCCGCGTACGCGAATCTCCAACTAGATCGATAGCCCGTATCTCTTGCCGCGACCGTCTCCGCGCGTTTCCACGAAGAAGACTCGCCCCAACTAATACTGAGCCCACTAAAAGGGCCCCGAGCATAGTCTGCTCGAGGCCCAAACTCGTGTCGCCTTACCGCGCGACGCGTATGTTACTTGCGCTTGCCGCCGCCGTCACCGGGGCGACGGGAGCTGCCGCCGCGCTTGCCGCCACGATTGTTACCATAGCTGCCACGGTTATCGCGACCGCCGGCACGGCCACCACGGGAGCCGGCCTGGTTGCCGCCGCGACCGCCACGGTGGCCGCCGCGACGCTCTTCGCGGGTATCGTCGTAGTTGCGCCAGTCATCGCGACGATCTCGACTGGCACGCGGATCGCGACGATCGCGCGACTCGCCAGAACGGCCGGCGCCACTGCGGCCGCCATTGCCGCGAGCATCCTCGCGACGCTCACCGCCGCGGCCGCCGCGCTCTTCAAAGCGCTTGCCGCCACGGGACTCGCCGCCGCGGCCACCGCGCTCGTCATCGCGACCGGAACGACGACGGTCGCCCGCGCCGCGCTTGCCGCCGCGCGAGCCACGGCCCTCGTCCTCGCGCTCAACACGGCGTCGACCGCCGCGGTCCTCGTCCTCACGACGACGGCGGTGCGCCTCGCCCTGGAACTGCTTGGCACGGCGCTCGGCACGGTTGCCGCGCGGGGCCGGCTCGACGGCACCAGCACCTGCACGCTCCTCGGCAGCCACCTCGCGGGCCACGCTCTCCACGGCCTCGTCCACGCGAGCCTGAATGCCCTCGCGCACGCGGGTCTTGCCGCCGCGCTTGGGACGGCTCGGGCGCTCGCTGTCGCCACGACGCTCATCGCGACCGCGGTTGGAACGACCGGCCACATCGCCGTAATCGTCGCCGTTGCGCTTGCCGTCGCGACGCGCCTGCTCAAGCTTCTTCTTGCTCTTGGACTTACCGCGCTTGGTCTTCTTCTTCACCTTAAAGGCCGCAGGGTCGCGCTCGGGATCAACCGCGGGCGGATTGGGGCCCACGTGCAAGTCGCCGGCCTCGTAGATGTCGGCAGTCTTGTCCATGAGCTTCTCGATCTCGTAGAACTCATCCACGTCCTGCTCGGTCACAAACGTGATGGCCCAGCCCAGCTCGCCGGCGCGGCCCGTACGGCCAATACGGTGGATGTAGTCGGTCGGCTCGGCCGGCACGTCAAAGTTCACGACGTAGCGCACGTCGCTGATGTCGATGCCGCGGGCGAGCACGTCGGTTGCCACCAGCACGTCGACGGTACCGTCGCGGAAGGCCGAAAGCGCGCGCTCGCGCTGGGCCTGGCTGCGGTTGCCATGAATCGCGGCAGCCTTGATGCCCTTGCGCTCCAGACGACGGCAGCAGCTGTCGGCACGGTGCTTGGTGCGCATAAAGACGATGGTGCGCTCCGGGCCTTCCTTTTTGAGGAACTCGGGCAGCAGGTTGTTCTTGGCCTCGATGGACACCGGGAACACAAACTGGTCGACGGTGTCGGCGGTCGACGTGGCGGGCGCGATCTCCACGCGGGCCGGGTCGCTCACCAGATCGGTGATCTCGCCCACGGCCTCCTCGTCGAGGGTCGCCGAGAACAGCAGCGTCTGGCGCTCGGCCGGCGTCTCGCGCACAATACGGCGAACGGCGGGCAAAAAGCCCATGTCGAGCATGCGATCGGCTTCGTCGAGCACCAGCACCTTGACCTCGTCCAGGTGGCAGGCACCCTGTTCGATCAGATCGACCAGACGGCCCGGCGTTGCGACCAGGATATCGCAGCCGTACTTGAGAGCAGCGGTCTGCGGCTTGTAGCTCACGCCGCCCACGACGGTCACGGCAACATGGCCGGTGACGTCGGCGATCTTGCTCGCGACCTCGTCGATTTGCTGGGCGAGCTCGCGCGTAGGGGTGATGACGAGCATCACGGGGCCGCGGCCGTTGCCCTCGGGCTTTTTAGCACCGCGACGACGGTTACGGCCGCCGCGCTCGCGCACAGGTTTGGGAGGAGCGATGTGCTCCAGATTGTTCATGGTCGGCAGCAAAAAGGCGGCCGTCTTGCCGGTGCCGGTCTGAGCGGCGGCAAGCAGGTCGCGGCCCTCGAGCACCACGGGGATCGAGCCGGCCTGCACGGGCGTCGGCGCCGTGTAACCCAGGTTCTCGATGGCACGAAGTATCTCGTCCGAAAGACCCAGCTCATCAAAGGCGGGCAGGTTCTCGGTAGCGGACTCGACGGTCTCGGCGGCGCTGGCCTCGTCGGCCGCATCGAAGGCAGCCTGGGCCATGGCCTCGCGGGTCTCGTCCAGGATCTCGGCGTCGGTGACGTCGGATACAGAATTACGCATATGTTGTTGTTCCTTATCTGCACGCGCAAGGGGCACGGCATGCGGCCGCGCGGGCGTGCTTGGTAGTGCGCTAGTACATACAAAAACGGGTGCGCACAGAGAGGACGTTGCTCAGCACGCTGGCGATCGCTTTGGCAGCCCTATCACGCGCCGTCCAGACGCAGCAGCTCTAAGCGATGGAGCAGATTCGCCGCCGGTTAGTATACCCGTACTCCGTATGCCCCCACGTAAACCACAGATGACGGGGCGGACGGGGCGAGTCTGGGCCAATTGTCTCAATCTGTAACAGTTACGAGGCAAAACCAGGTCTACACGTTACGAATCGAGACAAACCAAAACCTCGTAAAACAACATCTCGATCTGTAACAGATAGAGGTCATTTTCCCTGCCAGATGTTACAGATCGAGATGTTAAGCAACCGCCGAATTGTTTGTCTCAATCTGTAACAGTAACTCGGCAAAAATGGAACTAGATGTTACAGATTGAGACGAAGGGCGAGGATGGTGCGCTAACTTGGCAGTCGACACCCGTATCGGAATGTCATACATTTCAACTTTTGCCATACACCCCCAGGGGGTATGGGTGTATAGTATCGGCATGTTAACAATTCCAACACCAAACCAAACTACAGAAAGGAGAGGCCATGGCTCAAGATAAGTTCGACGTAGGCGGCATGACATGCGCCGCCTGCCAGGCACACGTGGACCGTGCCGTGAGCAAGCTCGACGGCGTCCAAAGCGTCGCAGTCAACCTACTCGCCGGTTCCATGATGGTCGACTACGACCCCGCGAAGGTCTCCCCCGACGATATCTGCACCGCCGTCGACCGCGCGGGCTACTCGGCCTCACCCGTCAGCACGGGCACCGGTGCCGCCGGCTCAAACGGCAGCGCACAAGCCAGGTCTGGCGCCGCCCATATGGAGTCGCCCACTAAAAAGCTGGAGGCCGCCGCCTCTGCCATGCGCACCCGCCTCATCGTCTCGATCGTCTTCCTCATCCCACTGTTCTACATAGGCATGGGACACATGCTCGGCTGGCCGCTGCCCGGCATTTTCACCGACCATATCCACAGCATGACGCTCGCCCTCACCGAGCTCGTTCTGCTCATCCCCATCGTCTACGTCAACGACGCATACTTTATCAACGGGTTTAAATCGCTCGCGCACGGCGCGCCCACCATGGATGCCCTTATTGCCGTGGGCGCCACCGCTTCCATTGCCTGGTCGCTCTATGCCATGTTCATCATGGCCGACCAGCTGGCCACGGGGCAGGTGCACGAGGCCATGATGACAGGCATGGACAATCTGTATTTTGAGAGCGCGGGCACGATCCTGTCGCTCGTCACCGTGGGCAAATACCTCGAGACGCGCAGTAAGTCCAAAACCGGCGGCGCCATCGAGGCGCTCATCGATCTGGCGCCTAAAACCGCGACCGTCGTTGCCAACGACGGCAGCGAAACCACCGTCGACGTCGATAGCATCCTTCCCGGCCAGGTCCTGCGCGTGCACCCCGGCGAGTCAATCCCCGTCGACGGCGTGGTGCTCGAGGGTAGCTCGGCCGTGGACGAGAGTGCGCTCACCGGCGAGTCAATCCCCGTGGAAAAGGCCGCCGGCGACACCGTCAACGCCGCCACCGTCAACCGCACCGGCTCGTTTACCTTCCGCGCCACGCGGGTTGGTGCCGAGACATCACTCGCCAAGATTATCCAGCTCGTCGAGGACGCCAACGCCACCAAGGCGCCCATCGCCCGCATGGCCGACAAGGTCGCCGGCGTGTTCGTGCCCGTGGTGTTCGTGATCTCGGCCGTGACCTTTGCGGTGTGGATGGCACTGACCGGCAGCATAAACGAGGCGCTCACCTCCGCCGTGGCCGTGCTGGTGATCAGTTGTCCCTGCGCGCTCGGCCTAGCCACGCCCGTCGCCATTATGGTAGGCACCGGCAAGGGCGCCGAGATGGGCATTCTGTTTAAGAGCGCCGAGGCGCTGGAGAACCTGCGCGGCGTGGGTACCGTGGTGCTCGATAAGACGGGTACGGTCACCCGCGGCAAACCCGCCGTGACCGATATCGTGGTAGCCACGCGCGCCGATGGCTCGCCCGCCATGAGTGAAAAGGCGTTACTGAAGCTCGCTGCCGCGCTGGAGCGCTCGAGCGAGCATCCGCTGGCCGAGGCGATTATGACCGAGTGCGAGGCGCGCGGAATCGTGGCGCGCATGGTCGAGGACTTTGCCGCCGTGCCTGGACGAGGCGTTACGGCGCGCGAGGGGCAGAATACCATCGCAGCCGGCAACGTGCGTCTGATGAACGAGCTGGGCGCGGAGGTGCCCTCAGGACTTGCGGAGCGATTCGCCGCCGAGGGCAAGACACCGTTGTTCTTTGCCAAGAACGGCGAGCTTGTCGGCACCATTGCCGTGGCTGACGAGGTCAAGGAGACGAGCGCCGAGGCCATCGCTGTAATGCGTTCGCTCGGCGTCGACGTGCATATGCTCACCGGCGACAACCGCGTCACTGCCGAAGCAATCGCCCGCCGCGTAGGACTGAGCAGCAAGCAGGTCATCGCCGACGTGCTTCCCGCCGACAAGGAACGCCACGTGCGCGAACTGCAGGATGCGGGCGGCAAGGTCGCCATGGTGGGCGACGGCATCAACGACTCCCCCGCCCTGGCGCGCTCCGACGTGGGCCTTGCTATCGGCACCGGCGCCGACATCGCCAAGGAAGGGGCAGATGTGGTACTCATGCGTAGCGACCTCATGGACGTCGCCCGCGCTATCGAGCTTTCGCGCGCCACGATTCGCAACATCAAGCAAGACCTGTTCTGGGCGCTGTTCTACAACGGCATCGGCATTCCGCTCGCTGCGGGCGCGTTCTTCCCCCTCACCGGCTGGCAGCTCTCGCCGATGTTTGGCGCCGCGGCGATGAGCCTGTCGAGCGTGTGCGTCGTGTCCAATGCTCTGCGCCTGAAATCCTTTAAGCCTAAAGTGGCAAAATAGGCTCACCATTACGTCCATTTAGAACGGGTTTTCCAGGTGCACGAGATTGACCTGAAAGAGGAGCGACGCGTACTTTGGTACGCGAGCGACGGCTTGAAGGTCAAGGTCGGGTGCCTGGGAAAGCCAACATAACAGAGAGGAATACCCATGCGTTACACAATTAAGACTTCCGGCCTTATGTGTGGCCACTGCGACGCTACTGTCGAGACGGCACTGCTCAACGTTGCCGGCGTGACCGACGCCGATGCCGATCACGAGACTCAGACGGTACAGGTGGAGTGCGCCGACACCGTGGCCGCCGAGCAGCTCGCTGCCGCCGTCGAGAGCGCCGGCGAGAAGTTCCACGCCCTGTCCGTGACCGCAGCCTAGCAGCTACCAGAAGCATTCGACCCCATCGACCAGAAACGAGGACCCGCCATGATGGCAGACCACAAATCGGTGAACCGTATGCTCAGGACGGCGCGCGGCCAGATCGACGGCATCCTGCGGATGGTCGAGGAGGACCGCTACTGCGTCGATATTTCCACGCAGCTCATGGCCACACAGGCACTCCTCGCGCGCATTAACGCCGACGTGCTCAAGGCGCATATCGAGGGCTGCGTGACTTCGGCAATCGAATCGGGCGACGAAGACCTCAAAGCCGCGAAGCTCGCCGAGATCGAACGCGTCGTCGACAAGCTCTCTAAGTAATCGGCGCATTGGGGACAGACCACTTTGCACCGTCTTGATGTTCCGAGGACGGGTATGTTTGCACCACATTGGTGCAGATTAACCTGTCCCCCTTGCTCTAAATCGGGTATAAAGGCGTGCGGCATATCGAATGAAAGGCAATTTGCATGAATGACTTTATGAAGGGCCGCAATGGCGCCGACGAGCTCACCATCGTGATGGGTTTTGCGGGCATCGTCATCGCGATGATCGGATCGATGGCCCGCATCCAGTGGCTCAGTTGGATCGCCATCGCCGTCATCGTGATCGGCGTGCTGCGCGGCCTGTCCAAAAACATCGACGCACGTCGCAAGGAGAACGAGGCCTTTGTCGCCGGCTCGGCTAAGGTCCCCGGCTTGGACAAGTTTGTCGCCAGCTTGGGTGGCGGCGCTGCAGCGGCCAGCACCTCACGCGCGGCCGGCACCAGTAAGGAAGACTTTGAGCGCGCCAAGCGCACGGCCAAGAAGATGTGGAAAGGTCGCAAGACCACGGCATACCTCAAGTGCCCCAACTGCGGCCAGATGCTCTCCGTCCCCAAGGGCAAAGGCAAAATCCGCGTCACCTGCCCCAAGTGCCACGCCAAGATGGAGACGCGCTCGTAGCCGCCATACCGCAGGACAAAATAAAAGCCGAGGTCTCGCACTGGGACCTCGGCTTTTTTAAATGCGACAAAGGGCCCGCCCCCGTCACACCTACGCCACGCCGTCGCGGGCAAGCTCCTCGGCAAGCGCCTCGGCTGGCATGGCCATAATCGTGTCGAGCTCGGCGTCCACCTCGGGAATACGCTTCACCTTGAGTTTGCGCACCAGATCGCCACGACACATCACGTGCATCGGCTCGCGCAGAGCGCACAGGTCATCGAGCGGGTTCTCGCGCGTCACCAGGATATCGGCAGCCTTGCCGCACTCGATCGCACCGGTCTCGCCGCCCAGCCCCAGCAGCTCAGCATTGACCTGCGTAGCCGTATGCAGCGCAAACGCATTGCTCACGCCCACGTACTTGGCAAAATAGGCCACCTCGCGCCACATGTCGTACTGGGTCACGAACGGGCAGCTCGAATCCGTACCCAAACCTACCTTGATACCGGCTTCCAGCGCCGCACGAGCGCTCTCGATAATGCCCGAGCACACGATATCGCCGTTCTTCTTTTGCGTTTCGGTCGAATGAGTCTTTTCCGGATCGAGCAGCACAAACGGCAGTGCGGGGCTGATCGTGCAGGTCACACTCGGCGCACGCCCCTCGAGCTGAGTTCCCGCGGCGCCGCGGTACAGCTCCAGGATCTCGGGCGTCAACGGAGCGCCGTGCTCGATCGTATCGACGCCGGCCTCGAGCGCGGCCTTCACGCCCTCGGTGCTCTCGACATGAGCCATAACCGGAAGGCCCATATCGTGCGCCGCCTTGCACGCCGCCGCGGCAACCTCCACCGGCATACGCAGCACGCCCGGCTCGCCCACCTCGGTCGCATCGAACACACCGCCCGTTACGAACAGTTTAATGACGTCGGCACCGCGCGCATACAGGTCGCGCACCTGTTCGGCCGCCTCGGAGGGACTGTTGGCCACCTGGGCGAACAAGCCCGCGCCGTGGCCACCCGGCACCGTGACGCCCGTTCCCGGCGCCACCAAACGCGGACCCTGATATTTGCCGGCATCGATGGCATCGCGCACGGCCAGATCGGCAAACAGCGGGTCGCCCGCGCCGCGCACCGTGGTCACGCCACTTGCCAGCTGCTGTTGGGCGCTGCCCTTAAGGATGCGGCGGACAATGGCGCGCCCCACGGGATTATCGAGCTTCTTCATCAGCGCGCCCGCATCGCCCGCCGAAACCGGCTTGCCCGAGCCGCACAGATGCACATGCATATTGATGAGGCCCGGCATGAGATACGCCCCGGCCAGGTCGAGGACCTCGGCACCTGCAGGCGCCTGCGCAACAGCACTCGGCCCCATCCACGTGATGACACCGCGCTCAACGGCCACGGCCATGTCGGGCTGCGGCTCCATATGCTCCGAACCATCCAGGACGGTCGCATTGATAAACAACGTGGAACGATCGGCAGACGCCATATCGAGCTCCTCCCTCACGATTAACTTGAACATTTGTCCATTATCACCTAATGCAGCAAACTAAAGTCGAATATATCGGTTAACGGAGGGACGAGAGAGCTGTGAGGGCAAACGGAGACAGCACGGCAATGCTCCGGCCGTTCCAGCAAAACGTCTTGATTTGTAACAGGTAGACCAGGTTTTAGCAGCCAGATGTTACAGATCGAGATCTTTCGGCACCGCGTCCAGCCTTTGTCTCAATCTGTAACAGTTGGGTCGAATTTTGGCCGTTAGATGTTACAGATCGAGATATTCTCCAGCCCTGTCGTCAAACATCTAAATCTGTAACATGTAGACGGGTTTTCGGCCTCTAGATGTTACAGATTTAGATCTTTTAGCGGCAGCCAACCTTCTGTCTCAATCTGTAACAGTTACGAGGCCAAACGGCCCCTTGTTGTTACAGATCGAGACAAACTCGACAGGAACAACCACATCCGCGTTGGTCGTACCCCTCAGCGCCCATACCACTGACGCTTCCATCCCTCAGCCAAATTGGCCCGCTGCGAAATACCCGCAAGCCTTATCTTTTCAGCCAGCTTCCCCGGGTTCTTGAGCTCATCAAACGTGAACCTCAGCACCTTGTGCCCGAGCATTGTCAGATGAGATTCCCGCTGACGCTCTGCTACGAACGGGTCGACCGACTCCCGATCCCCACCATCCTGCAGGGTATACTTTCCTCTTCCGTCGAGCTCGCCAATCACGCACGTCCCGTCCTCGAGCCTCCAGAAATAATCGACCCGAAACACCTGGCTCGAATCGAGCGGATCGCGAAACTCCACCTGCAACTCTGGCACCGGAAAACCGTATGCAATAAAGAACGCTCGGAACCGAGACTCGCCACCGTTTTCGGACAGCCCGTCCGCATGCGACGCAATCACCTGAGCTCTGCGATACCCGCGTCTGCCCTCGCAATCGGCCTGGAGCCGTTCGCAGAGGTCGTCGCGCGATATGCCCTTCGCCCGCAGCGCAGAATCGGCAATCGCCAGACCATATGAAAACGGCGCACGCAGCAGACAATCCTCCACCGTGCGCCAAAACGGTGTCACTCGCACGCCGTCGACGCGCTCAAGCGCACCCGACGCCTGCGGACGCAGCAGCCTATATCCCGTACTCAACGCCACCGAACAACCCGTCTTGACCAAGTAACGCGGCCCGAGCAGATCATTCGGCACCTCCAGACCCCATATCAGCGCGGCGTCATACCCCCAAAACGCCCAATCGGGATGAAACTCCGCAAGCCCCTTGATGGTCCGCCGAGCCCGCTCCGGCGGCGTCAACGCATCCCATTCATGCTGAAAACAGAATAGGTGCGATTCGGGCTCCGCAATATCGTCTGTGCCCACATGGCGCCGCAGCCACATGAGCTCGGCATTGTCGTGCGTCGCAAGCAGCACGCCTTGTTCAGCCGCCTCCGTGAGCCTGGCAAGCATCCTATTCCGCGCCAAGGTGCTACGTACTGCATGTTTGTGTTTGAAAACGGTATTAGACACTTTCATCACCACCACGTCAGACAAATGGACCATCGTCACCGTTGCCTCCGCTGACAAATGTCTTGATCTGTAACAGGAAGACAGTCTTTGAGCCTCTAGTTGTTACAGATTTAGATTGTTCGGCACCGCGGCCAACCTTTGTCTCGATCTGTAACAGTTAGGTCGAATTTTGGCCTGTAGATGTTACAGGTTGAGACATTTCCCCAGCTAGGTGCCAAACGTCTCAATCTGTAACAGTTAGGCGTTCTCCAGACCCCTAAACGTTACAGATTTAGACAAACCAGCGGCGCCCAAACATTCGTCTCGATCTGTAACAGGTAGACCGATTTTTTGTCCCTAGACGTTACAGACCGAGACAAATAGACGGGCGGCGGCGGCAGATGCCCATCCCCTACTCCCATTCCTGTTTGTAGATGTTGAGTGACTTTACGTAGCGCCCCTGGGCGCCCATGATGTCGCGAACCAGCCGTAAGAAGAAGCTGATACACGAGGTATCGAAGCCATCTTCTAGGTCCTCAGGATGCACGGCGCCAGGCCCGTCGACCGCCGTATCGCTCAGGCGCGCAATGTCGTAGAGGTAGAGCTGCCCCGCCGTCAGCCAGACGTCGTCGACGCACGCGAGGCGCACCGCAATCGCGCCATCGCGCCAGTGTTCCTTTTGCACGATATGCGGATCGTAGACGTCAAAGCGACGGTCGGTACGCGTGTCACGCAGCGCGACCATACCGGTCGCGGGATCCTTATCCAAAATGCCAAAGCGAGAGAAATAGTGCGTGCCGCGCACCTGCTCGAGCCGTCTGAGCGAGACGGGCGAAAGCGATGCCGGCGGCTCGTCAACATACAGCTCAAGCAGCGTCTTGCCATGGTAATAGGGACGCTCGAACAGCAGCCAATCGGTAAATGCCATGTTATAGGCCATGATTTCATTTTGCGAGGGCTCCTCGCAATAGCTGAGCCATGGATCGACTATCACTTCGAACTGTGTACGCGCCGACTCCAAAAACTGAAACTTGCGCAGCATCCAAAACTGGGCCATGCCGGCGATATCGTCACCGACGGCCTCGGCCAGACGTCCCCGGTCCAAAACATGATCAGCCATGGCATCCTCCTCAAACTGATAAACCTCAATTTGAGCTTACGAGGAGGGCGGGTGGTCGCCGCCATCACGGGCGAAATGGGCATCGGGCTGCAAACCAGATGCTGACCAAGCACTTGACGGGATACTTGCAGATTATGCAAATTGCCACAAAATCGCGGGTAGAACTAGACGAATCACCCGCGCCGCTGTCCGCAAACAACTAAAGCCGCCACATAAACAGCAGAGCGCAACGAGCGCAAACGCCAACGGGTAGGCAGCCAAACGTCGGCAAACGAGCAAAACGCTCGCAAACCCGCAAGGAGTGTCCCCGGATGCCGGCACGTAAGGAACGTCCCCAGCTGCCGGCACTTGGGGACGTTCCTTATATGCCGGCCGTTGGGGACAGCCCTTGCCGATTCGATTGTTGAGTAACTCCGTGATTGTCTTACAACCCCAGCGCCTCGGCGACCTCGGCTGCGCAGGCGAGGGCATCGGCCATGGCACTCACCACGAGCGAGCTGCCGTTGCGGGCATCGCCGGCCACATACACCGGCGCGGCATCCGCGGCAACGCCATCCACGCGAGCCGCAAGATGCGAGTCCTCGGAGGCCATCACGGGCAACGGACGGCCCGCCGTGGCAATAGGCACGTCAACAGCGTCGAACACGCCGTGCTCCGGACCCGTAAAGCCACAGGCGATCAGCACCAGCTGGGCCGGCACCTCGTGCTCGGAGCCCGCAATGCGCTCGGGCTTGCCGGCCGACCAGTCCAGATCGACCACGCGCAGGCCCGCGGCAGCGCCCTTCTTGTCCAGCAATACCTCGAGCGTATCCACGCCCCAAGCACGCATCTCGCCGCCCATGGCAGCGATAGCCTCCTGCTGACCGTAGTCGGTCTTCTTAACGTTGGGCCACTGCGGCCAGGAATTGCTCGCCGCACGCTTATCGGGTGCGGCCGGCAAGAACTCAAACTGACGCACACTGCGTGCGCCCTGGCGCACCGCGGTACCCACGCAGTCGTTGCCGGTATCGCCGCCGCCAATGACCACAACGTCCAGGCCGCGCGCGTTCACCGCGGGCTCACCGCCATCGAGTACCGACACGGTCGAAGCCGTCAGGTAGTCCACGGCATACACCACGCCCGGGGCATCCACATTCGTAGCCAAAAGACCGCGGGGCGTACGAGCACCGGCAGCCACCACAACGGCGTCAAAACCATTGAGCTTGGCCGCCACCGCAGGGTTCGTAACGTCAGTACCCAGCTCAAAGACAATGCCCAGCTCGCGCATGAGCGCCACGCGGCGCTCGACCACGGACTTCTCGAGCTTCATGTTGGGAATGCCGTACATGAGCAGACCGCCTGGGCGGTCGTCGCGCTCAAACACCGTCACGCGGGCACCGCGACGCGCAAGTTCCCATGCAGCCACCAGGCCAGCCGGGCCGGAGCCCACCACGGCGACCGAGGGCGCGTCCTCCCCTGCCGGCTCAAAGCGACGCGGGCCGCCGTTTGCCCATTCGTGGTCGCTGATCGCGCGCTCGTTATCGTGAATCGTTGTGGGCTGGCCGTCGACCGAACCCAGGTTGCACGCAGCCTCGCACAGTGCCGGGCACACGCGGCTCGTAAACTCGGGCATGGGCGAGGTGAGCGACAGGCGCTCGGCCGCCTCGTCCCAGCGACCGCGATACACCAGCTCGTTCCACTCGGGAATCAGGTTGTGCAGCGGACAGCCACTCGGACGCGCCTTGCCAAAGCTCGCGCCCATCTGGCAAAACGCCACCCCGCACATCATGCAGCGGCTCGCCTGGGCGCGGCGCGCATCGTCGTCGAGCTCCACATACAGCGGATCGAAATCGCGGCTGCGCTCCTCCACGGGGCGCAGCTCGTGGGTCACGCGATCGATATCAAGAAAAGCACCGGGCTTACCCATGGCACTTACGCCTCCTTCTTGGTCGAAGCAACAGAGCTGACAGCCACGGGCGCAGTGCCCGCTGCACCGCCCGCGACATCAAAGCGAGCGACATCCGCGGCGCTCGCGCGGCCGGTCACGATGTCAAACGCCAACTCCTCGGCCTGCGCATGCGTCTTGCCCACGGCCTCGGCCGCAGCAACAATCGCCAGCACGCGCTCGTACTCGGTCGGAATGACCTTCACAAAGTGCTTGCTCATCGAGTCGAAGCTGTAGAGCAGCTTAATGCCGCGCGGGCTCTGCGTCGCGTCCACGTGCTCCTGGATGAGCGCGCGAATCTGCGCCAGCTCGCCAGCCGTCGGGGCCTTGAGTTCCACGCTCTCGTGGTTCACACGGGCTTCGAGCGTGCCGTACTGGTCAAAGACATAGGCCACGCCACCCGTCATACCGGCGGCGAAGTTCTGCCCGACCTCGCCCAAGATGAGCGCCAGGCCGCCCGTCATGTACTCGCAGCCATGGTTGCCGCAGCCCTCGACCACCACAGTGGCACCGGAGTTACGCACGCCAAAGCGCTGGCCTGCCAGGCCGTTAATAAAGCCGCGGCCGCTCGTGGCGCCAAAGAACGCCACGTTGCCCACGATGATGTTCTCGTCGAACTTGTAGGTCGCATGCGGGTTGGGGCGCACCGACACCTCGCCGCCCGAAAGGCCCTTGCCAAAGTAGTCGTTGGCGTCGCCGCACACGTTGAGCGTAATGCCGCGCGGCAGAAAGGCGCCAAAGCTCTGACCGGCCGAACCATCGCAATCGATGGTGATGGAGCCGGCGGGCAGGCCCTCGGGATGCGCCTTGGTCACCGCATTGCCCAGGATGGTGCCCACGCAACGGTTGACGTTGGCGATATCGGCGCGGAACCGAATCGGGCGCAGGTGCGCACGGGCATCGGCCGTATAGGGCACGAACAACGTGGAGTCGAGCGTCTTGTCGAGCTCGCTGTCCGCAGCCATCTGCGGCAGGAAGTGGCGACCGTCGGCGCCCGGGATATGGGCACCGAACTCGCAGGTCGCGCTCGCCAGCACGGGCGACAGATCAAGCAGGTTGGCCTTGCGGTTGCCCGGTACCTCGATCTGGCGCAGGCACTCGGGATGGCCGACCATCTCGTCGACGGTGCGGAAGCCCAGGCTCGCCATGACCTCACGCAGCTGCTCGGCAACAAAGAGCATAAAGTGCTCAACGTGCTCGGGCTTGCCGCGGAAGCCGCGACGCAGGCGACAGTTTTGCGTGGCGATGCCGGCCGGGCAGGTATCCTGCTGGCAGTCGCGCTGCATGAGGCAGCCCATGGAGATGAGCGGCATGGTCGCAAAGCCAAACTCCTCGGCGCCCAGCAGGCAGGCGACGGCAACATCGGTGCCGTCCATGAGCTTGCCGTCGGCCTCGAGCACCACGCGGGAGCGCAGGCCGTTTTGCAGCAACGTCTGCTGAGCCTCGGCAAGGCCGAGCTCCAGCGGCAGGCCGGCGTGCCAAATGGAATCGCGCGCCGCGGCACCCGAGCCGCCATTGTGGCCGCTGATCAAGATCTTGTCGGCGGCACCCTTGGCCACACCGGTGGCGATGGTGCCGACGCCGGCCTCGCTGACCAGCTTGACCGACACGCGCGCACCGGGGTTAGCGTTCTTAAGATCAAAGATCAGCTCTGCCAGGTCCTCGATGGAGTAGATGTCGTGGTGCGGCGGAGGCGAGATCAGGCCGATGCCGGGCGTGGACTGACGGACCTCGGCGATCCAGGGGTAGACCTTCTTGCCGGGCAGGTGGCCACCCTCGCCGGGCTTGGCGCCCTGGGCCATCTTGATCTGAATCTCGAAGGCGCTGCACAGGTAGCGGCTCGTTACGCCAAACCGCGCACTTGCCACCTGCTTGATGGCGGAGTTCTTGGAGTCACCGTTAGCCAGCGGGGTCTCGCGACGCGGATCCTCGCCGCCCTCGCCCGAGTTAGAGCGTCCGTGCAGGCGGTTCATGGCGATGGCCATGCACTCGTGCGCCTCTTTGCTGATAGAACCGTACGACATGGCACCGGTGTTAAAGCGGCGGACGATGTTGCGCGCGGGCTCCACCTCGTCGAGCGAAACCGGCGTGCGGCCGTTGGCATTAAAGTCGAGCAAGTCACGCAGGCGCACGGCACGGCCGGTGCGGTGCAGGCGGGCGCTGTACTCCTTAAAGGTGTCGTAGCTGTCCTCACGACAGGCGGTCTGCAGCAAGTAGACAGTCTGCGGATCAATAAGGTGATCCTCGCCGCCGAGCGGGCGCCACTTGGTCAGACCCAGCGTGGGCAGCTGATCGGGAGCCGGGCTCTTAAGGATAGCGAGCGCGGCGTCGTAGCGCTCGTTTTGCTCGCGCTCAACGTCCTCGACACCCATACCGCCCACACGGCTCACCGTGCCGGCGAAGTACGCGTTGACGAACTCCGGCGTAAAGCCCACGGCCTCGAAGATCTGCGCCGAATGGTAGCTCTGCACCGTGGAGATGCCCATCTTGGACATGATGGAAACGATGCCGGCAGTCGCAGCCTTATTGTAGTTGGCGATGCCCTGCTCGGCTGTCACGTCCAGATCGCCGTGCGCCGCCAAGTCGCGAATGCACGCATGCGCGTTGTACGGATAGATGCCGCTCGCGGAGTAGCCCACCAGCGCCGCAAAGTCGTGCGGAGACACGGCGTCGCCACACTCCACCACAATGTCGGCAAAGGTACGCACGCCGGCGCGGATCAGGTGGTTGTGCACGCAGCCCACGGCGAGCAGTGACGGCACGGGTACCTCGCCCGCTCCGGCGCGATCGCTCAACACCACGATGTTCACGCCGTCGCGGACCGCAGCCTCAACGTCCTCTGCAAGCTGCTTGAGCGCAGCCTGCAGCGCGCCCTCGCCGGCATCGCGGCGGTAAACGGCACGGAAACGGCGGGTCTTAAAGCCAACACGGTCAATCGCGCAAATGCGGTCGAACTCCTCCTCGCTCAGCAGTGGGCGCTCCAGACGCACGAGTTGGCAGGCCGTACGAGAGTCCTCGAGCAGGTTGCCGTGGTTGCCCAGGTAGAGCGTGGTCGAGGTGACCATATGCTCGCGCAGGGCGTCGATCGGCGGGTTCGTGACCTGGGCGAACAGTTGATAGAAGTAGTCAAAGAACGAGCGTGTCTTCTTGGACAGGCAGGCCAGCGGCGCATCGATACCCATCGAGGCGAGCGGGGCCTTGCCCTGCTGGGCCATGGGGCGCACGACCTCGTCAACATCATCCCAGTGGTAGCCGAGCTTGGCCATACGCACGGCGGCAGGCACCTCGGCATCCTCGGCGGGCGTTGCCGCGGCGGGCTTGTCGAGCGCGTCAACGGTCAGCGTCTCCTCGGCAATCCAATCGCGGTAGGGCTTTTCCTTGGCATAGCGGGCGCGCAGCTCGTCATTGTAGATCACACGGCCGCGGGCAAAATCGACCTCGAGCATCTGGCCCGGTCCCAAACAACCGCTTGTCAGGATATTCTCGGGGCGCACCTCGATGGTGCCCACCTCGCTTGCCAGCATAAAGCGGCCGTCGCGCGTCACGTAGTAGCGAGCCGGGCGCAGGCCGTTGCGGTCGAGGGCGGCACCCAGCGTACGGCCGTCGGTAAAGGCGATGGCCGCCGGGCCGTCCCAGGGCTCCATGAGCATGGACTGGTAGGCATCGTAGGCGCGACGCTCCTCGCTCAGGTTGTCGTTGTGGTCCCACGGCTCGGGCAGCAACATGGACGCGGCACGCGTGAGCGGACGGCCGTTCATGACCAAAAACTCGAGCACATTATCCAGAATCGCGGAGTCGGAACCCTCACGGTTGATGATGGGCATCACACGCTCAAGATCATGCTGCAGCACGGGGCTGTACAGGTTAGGTTCGCGGGCGCGAATCCAGTTGACGTTGCCCTTGAGGGTGTTGATCTCGCCGTTGTGGATAATAAAGCGGTTGGGATGTGCGCGCTCCCAGCTAGGCGTGGTGTTGGTGGAGTAGCGCGAGTGGACGAGCGCCACGGCCGTCTTGACGGCGGCGTCGTTGAGATCGATAAAGAAGCGGCGCATCTGCGTGGCGACCAGCATGCCCTTGTACACGATGGTGCGCGAGCTCATGGAGCACACATAGAAGATCTTGTCGCGCAGGGCAAACTCGGCGTCGGCCTTCTTTTCGATGGTACGGCGGCACACGTACAGGCGACGCTCAAAGGCATCGCCGGCGGGCGTGTCGTCCGGACGGCCCAGGAAGGCCTGCAGGATGGTGGGCATGCAGGCGCGGGCCGTCTCGCCCAAATCGTGAGGGTCGACCGGCACCTCGCGCCAAAAGAGCAGCGGCACGCCGGCCTCGGCACAGCCTTCCTCAAACACGCGGCGGGCATCCTCCACGCCCTTGTCGTCTTGCGGAAAGAACAGCATGGCCACGCCATAGTCGCCCTCTGCCGGCAGAATCTGGCCGCACTTTTGAGCCTCTTTGCGGAAAAAGTGATGCGGAACCTGGAACAGGATGCCGGCGCCGTCGCCGGTATTCTTCTCGAGTCCCGTGCCACCGCGGTGCTCCAAGTTGACCAGAATGGACAGCGCATCGTCCAGAATCTG
The DNA here is from genome assembly GCF_052121015.1 of Collinsella sp. LCP19S3_F2. NCBI lineage: Bacteria > Bacillati > Actinomycetota > Coriobacteriia > Coriobacteriales > Coriobacteriaceae > Collinsella > Collinsella sp. LCP19S3_F2. The sequence continues at coordinate 82,146 of NZ_JBQKFA010000003.1, read as the reverse complement.
GTGGTGGCGCTCACCGTTGATATCGGCAAGCGCGCCGATGCCACATGCATCGTGGTCGAATTCGGGGCGATAAAGGCCCTGCTGCTGAGCGGAATCTGCCTGCATCGCGATCCTCCCCTAGATATTTAGACAGTCAGTTGAATAGGCATACTAGAAGCATCGCCGGCCCATTGTGTTTCCCGCCCGTTTCGAAACAATTGCGTAACGCACGCCCTACGAGTGGACACCGCCGACCTCAAGGGCAACAACAAGGGCCCCAGGTTCGGCCTGTAAGCTCACCGCTTCAAACATCTCAATCTGTAACAGGAAGATCCAATTTCGACGACTAACGGTTACAGATTGAGATGTTCTCGAGAGACGGTTACGAATGTCTCAATCTGTAACACGAGGGGCCGGTTTTGGCGGTCAGCTGTTACGGATCGAGATTTTCCATAGGACCATTTCTTCCTGTCTCGATCTGTAACACCTAGGCCCAATTTCCATCCCTAGTTGTTACAGATCAAGACATTTCGGCAACCCCCTTTTACCATCACAACAATTTTGTTAGTCATGATCAAATTTTGAGCCTAAAACGGGTATCCTTTGCGGCGTCAAACAAACGGCACGCAGGAGTGCACCATGATCGACCATCTCAAACATCACTTTGGCTCCCCGCGCACCGGCGGCCACGGCGGACTCGACATCGCACGGCATATCGGCCCCGGGCTGCTCGTGACCGTCGGCTTTATCGACCCGGGCAATTGGGCCTCCAATATGGCCGCCGGCTCGCAGTTTGGCTACGCGCTGCTGTGGATCGTCACGCTGTCCACGATCATGCTCATCGTGCTGCAACACAACGCGGCTCACTTGGGCATCGCCACGGGCATGTGTCTTGCCGAGGCCACGACGCGCCACCTGCCCCGCCTCGTCGGGCGTGCGATACTCGGCAGCGCGTATCTAGCCACGGTCGCCACCGCCATGGCCGAAGTCCTGGGCGGTGCGATCGCACTTCAAATGCTCTTTGGCCTGCCCGTACGTGCCGGCTGCATCATCGTGGCGGCGGCATCGATTGTCATGCTCATGACAAGCTCCTACAAACGCGCCGAACGCTGGATCATCGCCTTCGTGGGCGTGGTGGGACTTTCGTTTTTAGCCGAGCTTCTGCTGGTAAAGGTCGACTGGCCGCAAGCCGCCACAAGCTGGATCACACCCAGTATGCCCACCGGCTCAGTCGCGATTATCGTAAGTGTCCTAGGCGCGGTCGTTATGCCCCACAACCTCTTCCTGCACTCCGAGGTCATCCAATCCATGCACTTCGAAGGCCAAGGCGAGCAGGTTATCGAAGAACGCCTGCACTACGAGCTCTTCGACACGCTCTTTTCGATGGGTGTGGGCTGGGCAATCAACTCGGCCATGGCCATCCTGGCCGCAACGACCTTCTTTGCGCACGGCATTGTCGTAGACGACCTCGCCGTCGCAGCGGCCACGCTCTCCCCCATTCTGGGCCCGGCAAGCTCGACCATCTTTGCGGTGGCGCTGCTGTTTGCGGGCATATCGAGTAGCGTGACGGCGGGCATGGCGGCGGGCACCATCACCGCGGGCATATTCGACGAGGAATACGACATCCACGACCGACATTCCTCGATCGGAGTGGCGGCCTGTTTCGTCGGCGCAGTGGCGGCGTGCCTGATCGTCCCGAATCCTTTTGAGGGTCTCATTTGGAGTCAGGCACTGTTGTCGCTTCAGCTGCCGATTACGGTCTTTGTGCTCATACGACTCACCAGCTCGCCCCGCGTCATGGGCAAATACGCCAACTCGCGCCCGCTCAACGCGTTGCTCGTAGGGATCGGTGTCATCGTGACGATTCTCGACATCGTGCTGCTAACGGGGATGTAATGGGATGGCGTGACTGTCCAGATATAACGTCTCAATCTGTAACACGTGAGGCCGTTTTGAGCCCTTAGATGTTACAGATTGAGATTTTCTGAGAGATAGTTTCAGTTTGTCTCGATCTGTAACAAGTGGACCCAATTTCCGCGCCCAGATGTTACAGATCGAGATATTTCTTCAGCCCCAACCTTTTGTCTCGATCTGTAACAAGTAGAGGGGGTTTACGTGCCTAAATGTTATAGATTGAGATTTTGAGAATGATGGTTTTGGTTTGTCTCGTTCTGTAACAGGAAGACCCGTTTTGAGCCGTTAGATGTTGCAGGTTAAGACAAAAGGTCGGCCAGACTCACAACAGACAGGATCGGCTAATAGCAGCCGTGATCCCTTGGGGACGGAGGAAAAGGGCCCCGGCCGGGATATCCGACCGGGGCCCTTGGACAGAGCTATATGTTGCTGCAAGTCGTGTGTCTACGAGCTACTCCTCGACGAGCTCAAACTGATCGGGACCGACGCCACACACCGGGCACACGTAATCCTCGGGCAGCTCGGGCGTGTCGACCTCTACCTCGTAACCGCAAACGGTGCACACGAACTTGTACGTCTTCTTTTCCTCGGCCATGATGTTCTCCTCTCGAACGTGGCTGCTGGTGTACTTTGTTTAATTAGTATATATTCTTAATAATATAATGCAAGCGGTTTTACCGCATTTCTACCCTTGGTACGAAGACGCCTTGGGCGGCGTCTTGCCCTTCAGGACCTTATGGTAGTAATCGTAGGTGAGCGGCGTCTCGTCGCTCAGGCGCTCGGCATCCTCGACCTCGCCGATAAACAGTAGATGCGTGCCCACATCCACTGTGTCGATCAAACGGCAGCTAAACAAGGCCGCCGCATGCTCGGGAACATAGGGCATGCCCAGTGCGGTCTCGCGCGTCTCGTACTTGGCAAATTTGTCATAGTTGCTGCTGGTACGGAATCCAAAGTTACCAATGTAGGGCATATCGGCCGTCTGATCGATCACGGTCAGCGCAAAGGCCTTGGCAGACGAGATAACGCCAGACGTGACATTTTCCTTGTTCACGGCAACCGAAATGCGCGGCGGCGTGGACGTCACCTGCACCGCGGTGTTGATAATGCAGCCGGCGCGAGACCCATCTGCCGCGGCACTCACCACATACAGCCCGCACGGCATCGTAAAGAACGCAGTTTTATCCAAAACGATCACTCCCCTAACTCGGAATAGAGCCTTGCAGACGTATATACCCACAATGAGACATATGTGTCAGAACGGTAAGAAAAATGAGCCACACGCAGTTGCGGTGAAAAAGTCCCTGTTTAAGCCTGGATACCCAACAAACAGGAACTATTCCACCGCAACTTGCGAGGAGCAGACCTGGAGTACGACAACAGTGATGGATGAACATCCCCGCCCGCCCGGATATCAACCCTTAGCGATTACGCTCCTTAAGCGCGCGATCGATTTCGCGCTGAACGTCACGTTTGGCCATGTCCTCGCGTTTGTCGTAGAGCTTTTTGCCACGGCCCAGGCCCAACAGCAGCTTAACGCGACCATCGGTATTAAAGTAGAGCTCGAGCGGCACCAGTGCATAGCCGCGGTTGCGTAGTTTGCCGTCAAGAAAATCAATCTCCTTGCGATGCAGCAGCAGACGGCGCCGGCGATCGGGATCACGGTTCCACACGCCACCGTGACTATAGGGATGGATGTGCAAACCCACCAGCCAGCACTCGCCGCCGCGAATCAGCGCAAAAGTATCGGTAATCTGACAGGCGCGCTCGCGAATCGACTTGACCTCGGTACCGCTCAGCTCAATGCCGCATTCGAATGTCTCGTCGATAAAGTATTCGTGATGCGCCGAACGATTCTTGGAGATGAGCTTGCGCTCGCGCTTACTGGGCATCGCCGGCCTCCTCGGCGTCATCGGCTTTCCCGCTCGCGGCCTCGCGTTTGGCCTTGCGCTCGGCGTTGAGCTCGGCATCGCTTTCGCGCACCAGCTTAATGATCGCCGCGCATGCCTCCTCGCCTACCAGGTCGCGGGCACGGACCGTCAGGCGCGTAGCCTCCTGCTTGTCACCGTCGCTCGCAGCGTCGGTCGCACACATAATCAGACAAATGGCAATCTCGGCCGAAGGCGAGGTCGGTACGCCCTGCAACGCCAGCTCGCCCATCACATGCTCATCACTCTCGTCGGCAGCATCCGGATAGGTGGCATGGATCTTGCTGAGCAAGCGCGTCGTATGTGAATCGCCAGGGGCCAAGCGCAGCGCCAGACGTGCGCAACCCACGGCCGCCGAGACGTTCTCGGTCTCGGGCTCCAAAAAGTACTGGCCCAAGTTGGCGTAGGCGCGGGCGGCGCACCTGCCGTCACTCGCACGCTCCAGCACCGAAAACGAAAGCGAAGCCCACTCCTGCTTGTCCTCGAGCGCACGGAACAGCTCGGCCAGATCCAGTCGGTAGTTGCAGTTCATGGGGTCCCAGCGCACGGCCTGCATCAAGGCATTGCGGGCGCTCACATAATCCTGCTGACGGATGTAGGCAAACGCCATGTCGGAGTACAGGCGGTCAAACGGCACCTCGACCTGCACCAGCTCGCGTGGATCCTTTTCCACGCGGCGGTAGGCCAGGCGCTCAAACTTGCTATCGAAGCTAAAGTACTGGCGGTTCTCCTCCGTTTTGCACTCGGCATCGATATACTCCTCGGCGAGCTCCACCAAACGCTCCAGCAGCGGCGTCGCCGTGGCCAGGTCTCCCTGCGCCAGGTAATTCTCGGCATACGTAATGTCTTGTAGGCTGATGGGCAGGTCCATGGCAACTCCTCGGTCCAGGTGAAACGCGGCTCATTCCACACATGCGGTGTATACACAAAACCCGGGTCTCTTGCGAGGCCCGGGCATTCAATTTGTGGTAGCCCGTACCAGATTCGAACTGGTGATCTCCGCCTTGAGAGGGCGGCGTCCTAAACCGCTAGACGAACGGGCCATATGTAGCAAATGCAATGGCTGGGATGGAGGGAGTCGAACCCCCATTGACGGAACCAGAATCCGCTGTCCTGCCATTAGACGACATCCCAATGATTGCATCGCTGCGCTCGGCTGTGCCTTTGCGCAAGAAAGAAATATACGGGAAGCATCGCAATGACGCAAGTCTTAATTTTGACTTTTTTAAAATTCGGTCAAATTGGCCTAATTTCGTCCAGCCCGTGAAGGACCTGTGAAGCCGACCGCTGTGCACGAAGGGCAAAACGCCGCGAGCGGTAGCCGTCAACCGTTGGCAGATACTAACGCGAAAACGATAGCACCAGGCAACACAATCGAAGTATTTTTTGATCATGCGGACGTCATGGCATGCGGCGCTCCCCGACCTCAAGCGTATCCAGGCATGCCGACCGTCATATCCGAGACGAACCTGGAGCGGCGGCAGCGCGAGCGCCTGCAGCGGCAACGAATTCCGTTTATCTGCCCCGGCATTCAGGCATACCTGCCCTTTATGGACGAAGAGTACTGGAGCGACACGCCCGACAAGCACGTAAAGATCTACGACCCACACGAATGGGCGCAGCTGAAGGACTGACTGGGGCAGGCCCACCCTGGAGTAGGCCCGCCGGCAGAAAGCGCATCCCAGATTTCAAGCTCAAACTGGTCCCCACTTTCCCGTCGAGCCCTCAACCGGAAACCGTGTCCCAGAATCAGCGCTCGAAACGGGATGTCATTTCCGATAGAGCCCTCAACCGGAAAGCACATCCCAGAATCAGCACTCAAAATGGGACGCACTTTCCGCAGTCGCTACAGCAACGCCTCGGTCCAAGCCGCTTCCCTAAAGCCGGGGATCGCAAAGTCGTCGCCCACCAGCAGCGGGCGCTTAACCAGCATGCCGTCAGTCGCGAGTAGCTCAAAGCACTCCTGGTCCGTCATACCCGCATCCAGGCGCGCTTTCAGACCAAGCTCTCGATATTTCATGCCCGACGAGTTAAAGAAGCGTCGCACCGGCAGCCCCGAACGAGCAATCCAGGTCGCAAGTTCCTCAGCCGAAGGATTGTCTGTAACAATATCGCGATCGACGTACTCAACCCCATGCTCGTCCAACCAGGCCTTGGCCTTTTTACACGTCGAGCATTTGGGGTATTCAACAAACAGCACTGCCATGGGGATTCCCTTCTTAGAAAAGACAAGTGTCTGGCAAACAGCGCATCGATGGCCGTCTGCGACCGATGCCGATATTGTAACCAGCGCCGACGTACAGGCGGTCGCGATTTTCCATCTTGAGGTTAGTGCCTCGCATGGGCGCCAATGGGACAGGTCGCGCGCTGAACCAGCGCGGCAGCCAACAGCACCAACAGCATGGCGACAACGTAACCCGCGGCATCGAAGCCCAGGTCGATCATGTCGAAATGACGACCAGGAACAAAGATCTTGTGCACTTGGTCACTGACAGAGCAGACGGCGCAAAAGAGCAGAGCGAGTACGTACCGGAATCGCGCGCATGGCAGGCACTCGCCCAGGCATGCCACTGTCGCCGAAGCAAACAGTCCTACAAAGAAGAACTCAACGGTATGTGCGACGCGACGAATGTTGGCACCCATCCACAGACGAACGGGCGCAAGCGGGTCGGGATGAACAGTGGCAGTCGTTGAATCCGTGCCCTCGACGGCATCCCCCGCCTGGAACTCCTGCGTGGCGTCGGGCCGCACGTCCGCGGCCCGTCCTTCCACCGCACGCGCGGTGGACTCGCTGAGCGACGACGTCTGCTCCACGTTTTGCTCCGTCAGCATCCAAATACTTGCCAGCGTCACGACCAGCAGGACAACCGAAATCCATCCGACTATGTGCTTCGCACGCGCCAAGGGCTAACCTCCGTCATATTTTGAGCAGCAGCGAGTGTACCCCCAAATGCAGTTGTCGCCGTAGCGAAATCCAAAATGTTCGAATCGGGGCGCCAAAGGACCGTGGCGCCCCTACTCCATCTCGCGCATCCAGCGATCGAACGTCCCCACGCACACGCCTAGCCGCTTTGCCGCCTGACTCCGCGTGATATCACCCGCCTCGTAGGCATCGCGTACCAGCTCGAATTGCGGGGGACAGGGCTTGCGGGGCCGGCCAAAGCGCACGCCGCGCGCTCGCGCCGCCGCAATGCCCTCGGCTTGGCGCCGGTGGATGTTCTCGCGCTCCACCTGTGCCACATAGCTCAGCAGCTGCAAAACAATATCGGCAATCAACGTACTCGTCACGTCCGACCCACCACAGTCTCTGGCGCGCGTGTCGAGCAATGGCATGTCCAGCACCACGATGGCGGCGCCGAGCTCTTTGGTTATGCACCGCCATTCCTCGAGGATCTCGCTGTAGTTACGGCCCAGCCGATCAATGGAAAGTACCACCAGCACATCGCCGGAATCCAACGCGCACAGCAGCTCGCGATACCGCGGTCGATCGAAGTCCTTGCCACTCGCATGGTCGGCAAAGATATTCGCCGGTTCCACGCCATAGGCGCCCAGCGCATCCAGCTGCCGATTCAGATTTTGATCACGCGAGCTCACCCGCGCATACCCGTACACCGTTGTCATCTCATCCCCGCTCTCTCGTAAACCTCCCAAAAAGGGACAGGTTTGTTTTGGTAGGTTTTATCTCCCCTATAGCAGGCGGAAGACGCAAGCGCGCGGGCGGCAAGACGATTGAACCGCCACGAAAAAGGCAGCCCCAAAAGACCGCCCCGTTCTCTATCAATCACCAAATTCCGGCTAATGAATAAGCCTGAAGTCCAAGTGCCCGCGCGTGGTATTGACGCGCGAGACCTCGATGATCACGCGTTGCCCCAACTCAAAACGGCGCCCCGTGTCGGCACCCGTCAACGTGAGCGCGTCCTCGTCAAACTCGAACCACTCGCTTCCCAAGCTCTTAATCGAGACCAAGCCCTCGACCTGTGTCAGGTCGAGGCGCACAAAGAGGCCCATGCTGCTGACCCACGAAATGGTTCCGGCATAGCGCTCGCCCAGACGATCCTCGTAATACTGGGCAATCTTGATCTTTTGCGTCGCATGGCTGGCGGCGTCGGCCACACGCTCGGCATCGCTGCATGCACGGCAAATCTGCGGCAAGATGCGCGGCAGCGACTCGCGACCCTTGCCGATCAGCCGCGGCGTGCGCGCCAAGGCATCCTTGCCGCCCAGCTGCTCATACGCCAGCTGCAATTTGAGCACGCGATGGACAACAAGGTCCGGATAGCGTCGGATAGGGCTCGTAAAGTGGCAGTAGCACGGTGCGGCGAGCGCAAAGTGGCCCTCGTTGCGCGGCTTGTACAGCGCGCGCTGCATACTGCGCAATAGTAACGTGTTGACAAGCGGGGCATTTGCCGTGCCAGCGGCAGCGTCAACCGCCGCCTGCAGCTCATCGGGACTTCCCAGGGCAATGCCGACCGCGCGGCGATCGTCGATGATACCCAGCTGTGCCAGCGCCACAGCGGCCCCGTGCAAGCTGTCGGGGCTGGGATCCTCATGCACTCGATAGCATGCCTCAATATCGCGGTCTGCCAGCCACTCGGCAACGCACTCGTTGGCAAGCAGCATAGCTTCCTCGATGAGCGACGTGGCACACGAGCGCTCGCGGGCCACGATCTGCACGGGAACGCCGTCCTCGTCCAACAAAGCGCGAATCTCCGCCGTGTCAAAGTCGACCGAGCCGCGCGCACGGCGAATGCGACGGCGTCGCTCGGCAAGCTCGTTGGCAGCAACTAGGAAATCGCTCAGATCCACGTCGTAGTCGCGGGCGGTCTCTTCGCAAGTCAAACCGCGCTCAAGCGCCTCCTCGCGCGACGCCTCGGCTGCAGCAACATCCTCGGCGGCACCTTCCAACACGGAGTACTCCACCGCACCGGCACGCACCAGCAGTGCCTCGGCACCGTCATAGTCCATGCGCACGCGCGAGCGAATCACGCTGGGATACGGATCGTAGTGGCGGACGTGCCCCTGCTCATCGAGCTCGATGTCGACGGTAAACGCCAGGCGATCCTCGTCGGGGCGCAAGGAACACAGGTCATTCGACAGGCGCTCGGGCAACATGGGGAGCACGCGATCGGCAAGGTACACCGACGTCGTGCGATGGCGAGCCTCTAGGTCGATGTGTCCGTCCCAGGCCACATAATGCGATACATCGGCGATATGGACACCCAGCTTGTAGCCGCCCTGCGTCGTGCGCTCCAAAGAGATGGCGTCGTCAAAGTCGCGCGCGTCGACCGGATCGATCGTGATGATAAAACGGTCGCGCAGATCACGGCGAAGTGGGTCCTTAAGAGCTGTCGCCACGTCGAGCGATAGCTCCTCGGCCTCGGCAAGGGCGGTCTCGGGATAACTATCGGTATAGCCGTAACGAGCCATGACATATTGAACGCCCAAGTCGGGTGCATCGTCGCCGCCAATGCGGCGCTCAAGAGTCACGGTGCCCGATTCCAAGCGTGTCGGATAGCTCAAAATGCGTGCGACGACTGCATCGCCCGGATGCACGCCCAAACGCTCCGCCGAAGTATCCTCAGGCAAAATAAAGAAATCGGCCTTGAGACGCGAATCAAGCGGCTCGATCACACCGAGCGGGCCTGCCGTCTGATACGTGCCCACCACGCTTATGGCCGCGCGCTCGACAACGCCCTCGATCACGGCACGGCGATCGCCGCGCGGTCCGGTCTTAATGCTCACGGCCACGATGTCGCCGTCCATAATCTCGCGCTTGCCGCGACCCATAACCTTATAGTCGCCATTATCGGTGACAACATAGGCGCTATGCTCATGGAGCTGCACGCGGCCCGTCAGGCTGGGACGCCGCTCGCTGCGCACCAGCGCGCGCTTGTTGCGAGCGCTACGCTTATGTTTGTTATTGCGCCCCATGGCGCCTCCTTACTATCTGTTGCGGGGCCCGCAGGCGCAACCGCATCATGTCAAAACACCGTGCAGGCCTAAACCGCACGCATCAAAGAGTCTACCCAATCAACAACAGGGCACGCACCTCGCGTCATGATCCCTATGTGACGGAGAAAATCGAATTATCGAAACAAGCCGAACTGCCGGTGAGCCCTTTTCCTCCGTCGCACGGGATCAAAAAACGGGCCGCCCCAGAGCGGGACGGCCCGTTAGCAAAACTAATTCCAGCTGTGTCTACACGCGCAGGTAGCGACGCATGGCAATGGCGGAACCAAAGAGACCGATGATCACGCCGACCAGGATCAGTGCGGCATACGTCACCAGGTAGTATTGCATCGGCAGCGCAAACGACATCCAGCCAATGCTCTCCTGAAGACGCGGAACCAACAGGTTGCGAAGCAGCTCCAAAACACCGATGGAAAGCAGCGAGCCCAAAACGGCCTGCAGCACGCCCTCGGTGATAAACGGACCGCGAATAAAGCCATTGCTGGCGCCCACCAGGCGCATGATAGCAATCTCGCGGCGGCGAGCCGTAATCGACAGGCGAATCGTGTTGTTGATAAAGATGAACGCGATAAACGTCAGCAAACCAACAAGCACAACGGCAGCGATGCGGATGTAGTTCGTCACCTGGAACAGGCGGCTCACTTCCTCCTGACCGTACAGAACGCTCGCGTCAACGTCACCGTCATCCGCGATCTTCTGGAAATCGGAGTTCTTCTTGAGCTTCTTGGCCGTGCTCTCGACCTGGGACGGATCGTCCATCTCGATCGCGAACGAAGCAGGCAGCGGATTCTGGCCATCAAGTGCGCTCAGAGTGGCGTCGGCGTTACCCGACATCTTGCTCGTGTACTCGGCCAGCGCGTCGTCCTTGTCCTTATAGGTCACGGACTTAACGTTGTTCCACGTCTTGAGCTCACTCTCGAAAGCCTGGACGTCGGCCTGGTCGGCGTCATCGCTAATAAACGCGTTGATAACAACCTGATCCTCAACGGTGCCGATCACGGAGTTCAGCATCGCGGAACCCATGATGAACAGGCCGATGATAAACAGCGAAAGGAAAATCGTGATGACGGCGCCGAGCGAGGTGGTCCAGTTACGGAAGAAGTGGCTCATTGCCTCTTTGAGCGAATAGCCCACGTTAGTTGGTGCCATAGTTGCCGTAACCTCCCCTCTCCTGGTCGCGGATTACGTGGCCGCCCTCGAGGGCGATCACGCGACGATGCATACTATCGACCATCTCGCGATCGTGGGTAGCCACGATCACGGTCGTGCCGGTGCGGTTAATGCGCTCGAGCAGCTTCATGATGCCGAGCGAAATTGCCGGGTCGAGGTTGCCCGTTGGCTCGTCGCAAATCAGCAGCGGCGGACGGTTGACCATGGCGCGGGCGACGGCCACGCGCTGTTGCTCGCCGCCGGAAAGCTGATCGGGCAGCGAGTCCATCTGATCGGCCAAACCGACCAGACGCAGCACCTCGGGCACCTGGCTGCGAATGACGCCCTTGGGCTTGCCTATGCACTGCAGGGCAAACGCCACGTTTTCATAGGCGGTCTTTTGCGGCAGAAGCTTAAAGTCCTGGAACACGGCGCCAATCTGGCGGCGCAGGAAGGGAACCTTGCGGTTCTTGATTTTCATGAGATCCTGACCGGCGACCAAAATGCGACCGCTCGTAGGCCTGACATCACGGTTGAGCGTGGAAAGCAGCGTGGTCTTACCCGATCCGGAATGACCGACCAAGAAGACGAACTCACCCGGATAGATCTCGATGTTGATGTCGTCGAGTGCGGGCTTGTTGGGCTGTGCCGGGTAGATCTTGGTGACATGCTCCATCAGAATGACGGGCTCGACACCGGCCTGCTTGGCCATCTTCTTGCGACTTGCCTGCGGATCGATAGGCGCGAACACCGACGTAAAATCGGGGTTGTTGAGCGCATTGTCAAGACTTGCGACCTCGGCAGCCTGATCATTCTCGACCATGGGCGCAGCGGGCTGCGTAGGATCGGGAATGCCGGCAAAGAGGCCGGACTGCGCCGGCTGCGGCGCGGGCGTAGCAGGAACCATGGGATCGGGAATGCCCGCCATGGTCGGCTGAGGCTCGGCTGACGTCTGAGGCTGGTTCACGCGAGCAGTCACCTTTTGGACGGGCTCAAAGCCCGCAGCGGCAGAAAGCTCGGCATCGCTGGTGGGATTGTAGGCAAAGGGATCGGTTGCCGGCCGTGCCTGATCTGCCGGCTGTGCGGGGGCCTGGGCAATATGCTGGCCCTCTGAATCCGGAGTGGCGAAGCGTGTGCCCGGGACACCTTGCCGTGTCTTGGGGGCCTCATCGCCCGCACCGGAGGTACGGAAGTGGTTACCCACTGGTGCTCCTTATCATCGTGCGTTTAAACTACATGAGCGCTTTGTATTTTAGCAGCATTAGCTTCACTGCACATAAGAAGCATGGCAGGGTTTTGGTCTCACCGGCCGCGCACAGGGCTACCTCCCAAATCGTCCTCGGACATGTCGGAGTCCCCGCTGCGCGCTTCGCGCTGCGGGGACTCCTCCGTCCTGCGGAATGATTTGGGAGGTAGCCCTGTGCGCGGCCTGCGGCTACTAAGGAGTCGCCGCGTTTTTCTTGGGGTGCTGCATATACAAAGTTGGAAGGGCTGAGTTGCACTTTGCTGATATGGGCCCGCTTCCCGGAGGAAGCCCTTGCTTGGTGTGGGCCTGATTTGTTTGTTGCCGAAAAAACAGGGGCGCCCTCTTTGGGGGCGCCCCTGTTCTGGCTTGCTTACGGTTGCTAAAGCGATACTTTGCCTCGTCTTGCCCTAGGCCAAGAACTCCTTGGTGGTTGCCACGATGTTGGCGGCATCCAGGCCGTACTTGTGCAGGAGTTCGGCGCCCGGACCGGACTCGCCAAAGGTGTCGTTGACGCCAATCTTCTTGAGCGGCGTCGGGCACTGCTCGCAGAGCACGTCGGCAACGGCGCTGCCCAGGCCACCGATCACGGAGTGCTCCTCGACGGTCACGACGTGGCCGGTCTTGGCGGCGCTCTTGACGATTAGATCGGCGTCGATGGGCTTAATGGTGTGCATGTTGATGACCTCGGCGTCGATGCCCTCGGCAGCGAGCTGCTCGGCAGCCTCGAGAGCCTCGCCAACCATCAGGCCGCAGGCGATGATGGTCACATCGGCGCCCTCACGCATGACGATGCCGCGGCCCAGCTCGAACTTGTAGGTCTCGGGGTCGTTGATGACCGGCGAGGCCAGGCGGGCAAAGCGCATGTACACGGGGCCGTCGCACTCGTAGGCGGCGCGGACCACGGCGCGGGCCTCTACGTCGTCGGCCGGGACAATCACGGTCATGCCAGGGATAACACGCATAAGGGCGATATCCTCGCAGCACTGGTGCGTGGCACCGTCCTCGCCCACCGAAATACCGGCGTGCGTGGCGCCGATCTTGACGTTGAGGTGCGGATAGCCGATGGAGTTACGGACCTGCTCAAAAGCGCGGCCGGCGGCAAACATGGCAAAGGTGCTCGCAAAGGCAGTACGACCGGTGGTCGCGATACCGGCGGCGACACCCATCAGGTTGCTCTCGGCAATGCCCACATCAAAGAAGCGGTCGGGGCAGGCGGCCTTAAACTTACCGGTCTGCGTGGCGGCAGCCAGGTCGGCGTCGAGGACCACAAAGTCGTCGTGCTCGGCAGCGAGCTCAACGAGGGCCTCGCCGTAGCTTACGCGCGTGGCGATTTTCTTGACGTCTGCCATCCTAGAGCTCCTCTCCGGCGGCCGTGAGCTCTGCCATGGCCTGCTCAAACTGTTCATCGTTGGGGGCCTTGCCGTGCCAACCAACCTGGTTTTCCATAAAGGAAACGCCCTTGCCCTTCATGGTCTCGGCGATAATGGCGGTAGGCTGACCCTTGGTGGCGCGAGCCTCGGCAAAGGCGGCGCGAATCTGACCGAAGTCGTTGCCGTCGGCGAGCTCCACCACGTGGAACTTAAAGGCGCGGAACTTGTCGGCGAGCGGCATGGGATCGTTGACCTCCTCGACGGGACCGTCAATCTGCAGACCGTTGTGGTCAACGATCACGCAGAGGTTGTCGAGCTGCTGATTGCCGGCAAACATGGCGGCCTCCCAGACCTGGCCCTCCTCGCTCTCGCCGTCGCCCAGCAGGGCGTACGTGCGGTAAGTATCGCCCCAGTGCTTGGCGGCGACGGCCATGCCCACGGCGGCGGAGATGCCCTGGCCCAGCGAGCCGGTGGACATGTCGACGCCCGGGGTATCGTTCATGTTGGGGTGGCCCTGCAGGTGGCTGCCGATATGGCGCAGCGTCTCGAGGTCCTCCTTGGGGAAGAATCCGCGCTCGGCGAGCACGGCGTACAGACCCGGAGCGCAATGGCCCTTGGAGAGCACAAAGCGGTCGCGGTCGGCCTTGCGAGGATCGGCCGGGTCGACATTCATTTCCTCAAAGTACAGATAAGTCATGATGTCGGCAGAGCCGAGCGAACCGCCCGGATGGCCGGACTTGGCAGCGTGCACGCCGGTGACGATGCCCTTCCTTACCTCGTTGGCAACCTTTTTGAGCTCTTCGTCGCTCATTGTGCCTTCCTTTCATCCTCTTTAGACAAGATGCGCACGGCGCAGAAGGTAATCCCAACCCTGCCACAATGCACGTGCGCCATTCATTATGCTGGAAACTGAAGGCTTTACCAGAGTTTTTATCATTATTTGAATAATTTAGCAGGCAGAACCGCTGATGAATCGGTTTATCAATGTGAACGTCTTTTGGATGGAGCGCAGTCTGCCCTACGCGTTAATGTCCTTGAACCCCTCGCCGAAGGCTTCCGTAACGTCGGCGACCGTCACGATAGCTTGAGGATCGCGCTCGCGCACGATGGTCTTGAGTGTATTGAGCTCGCGGCGGCTAACGATCACCATAATCACCGGCTTCTCCGCGCCCGAATACATGCCGGTCGCCTTAAATTTAGTGCAGCCGCGACCCAGGCCATACATGATATCGGCCGCGATATCGGGGAAATTCTCCGAGATGATGAGCACCATACGGCGCTTGTTGCCGCCGTCGACCACAGCGTCGATCACATAGCCGCTAATTACCATCGAAAGCCCTGCATACAGCGCGTTCTCCAGAGAGAAGACGGGGGCCGATGCCGCGCATACGGCGACATCGATCGCCATGACGGTCGAACCCACCGGCAGCGAGGTATTACGCGAGATAATCTGGCCGATGGTGTCGGAGCCGCCGGTGTTGGCGCCGGCGCGTAACACCATGCCGTAACCAATGCCCGTGATAATGCCGCCCCACATAGCGGGAAGCATCAGGTCTGCATCTGCCAGAGGCGCTACAAACGGGGCAAACAGGTCGGTAAAGAAGCCCAGTAGCACAAAGCCTGTCGCCGTCTGTACCACATAGAACATGCCGCCCTCGCGCATTACGACCAGCAACAGCAAGGCATTCATCACGATGGTTTGGATACCGACGGGCAGCGACACGCCCCGCGCGGCACCGACCGCCTGGATAATAGTCGCAAGGCCCGTAACGCCACCGGCGGCAAGACCGTTGGGAATCAAAAACAGGTCGGTCGCGATGGCCGCCAAAGCGCATCCAAGCATGATCTGGGGTAGATCGCGGAAGAAGTTCATTGAAAGAATGCGCTTGATATCCAGACGATATGCCATGCTACCTCCCTCAAAAAAGCGCACCCCCTTGGGTGCGCATTGAACTTCTTACCGTATTCGATTCTACCGATTCGCCGAGGAAAAACCACCCCGCGGCGGGTTTGCTCTGGATATAAAACCGCCTGTCCAGAGTTTAGTGTCGGTCCGTGACTCACCCGGGGCTTAAGCGGACGGAGACTCCGCATCAGCATTGCCGGTAGCCCAGCGATGGTAGCCGATCACAAACGGATCCAAGTCGCCATCGTCGAGAACGGCGTCGACGTTGCTGGTCTCCACGCCCGAGCGCAGGTCCTTGACCATCTGATACGGATAGAGCACGTAGCTGCGGATCTGGTTGCCAAAGCCAATCGTGGTCTTGGGACCGCGGATCTCGTCGAGCGCCTCGGCGCGCTTCTCGAGCTCAATCTCGTACAGGCGGGCCTTGAGAATCTGCATACACGCGGCCTTGTTCTGAATCTGGCTGCGCTCATTTTGGCAGGTCACTACAATGCCGCTGGGAAAATGCGTCACGCGCACGGCGGAGTCGGTGGTGTTGACGCCCTGGCCGCCCGGGCCGCTTGCGTGGTACACGTCGACGCGGATATCGTCGGGGTTGATCTCGATATCGATATCGTCGGGCAGCACCGGAATGACCTCGACGCCGGCAAACGTAGTCTGTCGACGCTTCTTGTCATCGGTGGGGCTAATGCGCACCAAACGGTGAACGCCGGCCTCGGCACGAAGCATACCGAAGGCATCCTTGCCCTCAACGGTAAAGGTCGCGCGATCAATGCCAATGACCTCGGCAGCGGGGCAATCGTTGATGGTGACCTTCCAGCCGCGGCGTTGGCAGTACTTCATGTACATCTTAAAGAGCATGAAGGTCCAGTCCTGCGCCTCCAAGCCGCCCTGTCCGGGCTTGATGGTCACAATCGCGTCACCGTGATCGAACTCGCCGGTAAACCAGCTCGAAAGTTCGAGCTCATCGATGGCGCGCGCCAGACGATCAGCCGTGGCGGCAGCCTCCTCACGCAGTGCAGCGGCATCGGGGTCATCGCCCATTTCCTCGGCAAGTTCCAGCGCCGCGCGGGCATCGGAGAGCTCGCCGCGCGCGGTATCCACGGCGGCGATATCCTCCTTGGCGCGCGCAATCTCTTCCATCGTGGCGCGAGCGGCATCGGCGTCGTCCCAAAAGCCGGGAGCGACGCTCTTGGCCTCAAGCTCGGTCACGTGGGTGCGCTTCTCGTCCAAATGAAGATACGACTCAACCTCGCCGAGCCGGTCCGCAAACTTGTCCAGCTCGGCGGGCGTTACCTCTAAAGCATCCGCCATTAACGATTCCTGCCGTGGCAGTACTTGAACTTCTTACCGCTGCCGCAAGGGCACGGTTCGTTGCGGCCCACGTTGACATACGGGTCGTCGCTCTCGGACTTGCGGTAGGTGGTCACCTTAGCGCCGTTGTTGACAGCTGCCGGTCCGCCCTGGACGGCCGTGCGAGCCTGCGCCCGTGCCTCCTTGCGCAGGACCGAGTTGCCGTTGTCGCCATCGACGTCGGCGGGGCCGGAGAAGCGCGCACCCTCGAGCGCGGGGTCCTCCTTGCGCTCCACAGCCTGCGGGGCGGCCTTGATCTCGATGCGCAGGACGGTGCGCAGGTAATCCTCGTACATGGTGTCAACGAGCATCTGGAAGGCACCATAGGCCTCAGTCTTGTACTCGACCAGCGGGTCGCGCTGACCAAAGCCGCGCAGTCCGATACCGGTCTTGAGATAGTCCATCTCCTGCAGGTAGTTCATCCAGCGGGTATCGATAACGCGCAACATAACCTGAGTATTGAGCTCGCGCATGAGGTCCTCGCCCAGCCGCTCGGCCTTCATGTTGTAGCACTTCTCAACGTAGGTCAGGACATCGGCGGCCAGGGCCTCGTAATCCTCGTCGGGGAACTTGGGCGTATCGATATGGCCGGTCAGCTCCACGACCCACTTGCGCAGGCCATCGAGGTCGCGCTCGCCGTCGTGGCTGTCCTTAGTGCAAAACTCCTGCACGCAGCGGTACACGGTGTCGTGCATGACCTCGGTGATGTGGTCGGTCAGGTCCTTACCGTCCAGAATCTTGTTGCGCTCGGCGTAGATAACCTGGCGCTGCTTGTTCATCACGTCGTCGTACTCAAGAACGCTCTTGCGCATGGAGAAGTTGATGCTCTCGACCTTGTGCTGGGCGCTCTCGACGGCCTTGGAGATGATCTTGTGCTGGATGGGCATGTCGTCGCCCATTTCTGCCGTGACCATCATCTTGGAGACGCGGTCCATCTTGTCGCCACCGAACAGGCGCATCAGATCGTCCTCGAGCGACAGGTAGAACTGGGTCTCGCCCGGATCGCCCTGACGACCGGAGCGGCCGCGCAGCTGGTTGTCGATACGACGGGACTCATGGCGCTCGGTGCCGATGACGGTCAGACCGCCGGCGGCAAGCACGCGCTCGCGCTCGGCCTTGCAGGTCTCTTTGGCCTCGGCGTTAAACTGCTCGAGCTGCTCGGGCGTCACGTCCTCCATGGTCAGGCCCTCGTACTCAAGGCGCTCGCGCACCAGCTCGTCGGGGTTGCCGCCCAGCAGGATGTCGGTACCACGACCGGCCATGTTAGTAGCGATGGTCACGGCGCCGTAGCGTCCGGCCTGGGCAACGATATGAGCCTCGCGCTCGTGGTGCTTAGCGTTGAGGACCTCGTGCGCGATGCCGCGCTTGGTAAGGGCGGCCGACAGCTTCTCGGAGCTTTCGATGGAGACGGTGCCCACCAGGACCGGCTGGCCCTTGGCGTGACGCTGCTCGACATCATTGGCAACGGCGTTGTACTTGGCCTGGATGGTGCGGTACACCAGGTCCTCGTGATCGACACGCTGCACGGGCTTGTTGGAGGGAATGACCTCGACGGGCAGCTTGTAGATCTCGCGGAACTCGGCGTCCTCGGTAAGCGCCGTACCGGTCATGCCGGAGAGCTTGTCATACAGACGGAAGTAGTTCTGCAGGGTGATGGTGGCAAGGGTCTGGTTCTCCTCGCGCACGAGCACGCCCTCTTTGGCCTCGATGGCCTGATGCAGGCCCTCGGAGTAGCGACGGCCCTCCATGATGCGGCCGGTGAACTCATCGACAATCTTGACCTCGCCGTTGGTAACGACGTACTGCTTGTCGCGGTGGAACATGTATTGGGCCTTCAACGCCTGCTGCAGGTGGTTGACCAGCTGGCCCGAAAGGTCGGCGTAGATGTCCTCGATACCCAGGCGGCGCTCGATCTTCTTGAGGCCGCGCTCGGTGGCGGCAATGGTGTGCTTGGCCTCGTCCATGACGTAGTCGCCCGTGGGCTCCACGTCCTCGGTGGCGGTGAGCATATCGTGCGACACGTCCTCGCCGCGCTCCAGCCCGCGCACGGCGCGCGCGAAGTCCTTGTAGGTGCTGGCCGACTTGGTGCCGGCGCCCGAGATGATCAGCGGGGTCCTGGCCTCGTCGATCAGGATGGAGTCGACCTCGTCGACGATAGCGTAGCTGTGGCCGCGCTGGACGCGCTGCTCGGGGCGGGTGACCATGTTGTCGCGCAGGTAGTCAAAGCCAAACTCGGAGTTGGTGCCGTAGGTGACATCGGCCTGGTAGGCCGGGCGCTTAAGCTCGAGCGGCATGTTGTTCTGCAGCAGGCCGACGGTCATGCCCAAATACTTGTAGATGCGGCCCATCCACTCGGAGTCGCGCTTTGCCAGGTAGTCGTTGACGGTAACGACATGCACGCCCTTGCCGGCGATGGCGTTAAGATAGCCGGCCAGGGTGGAGACGAGCGTCTTGCCTTCGCCGGTCTTCATCTCGGCGATATGACCCTCGTGCAGCGCCATGGCGCCGATGAGCTGTACGTCAAAGTGACGCATGCCCGTGATGCGCTTTGAAGCCTCGCGCACGGTGGCAAAGGCCTCGGGGAGCATGTCGTCAAGCGACTCGCCGTTAGCATAACGCTCGCGGAACTTATCGGTCTGGCCGCGAAGCTCCTCCTCGGTCATCTTCTCAAACTGAGGCTCAAGCCCGTTGATCTGGTCAACGATCTTGTAGTAGCGCTTAAGGTCCTTATCGGATCCAAAGGACAGCAGCTTTGACATGAATCCCATGTGGTTTTCCTTTTTTGGCCATCGCCCGTAGCGCACTGCACTGGGCGAGTTAAACACAGATAGTTGTACTTTAGCCAAACGGGACGCACGCTATACGCTCGACCTCATCCCCCACGTAATAACTACGACCGACCTGCCAAAAAGGGACGTTTTATTTTTAGTGGCTACGGCCCAGATAGGCGCCGATAACTTTGCGCTGCTCGGCGCTCGCCCGATAGTAGACGCGAAGCTCGCCTTCGGCATTCAAATCAAAGCGCGCCTCGTCAATCAGGCCATTCTTGTGCGCGGTCATGAGCGCCTCCTGCATGCGCGGCCTTGCAAAGGCGGCAAACGATGCATACTCGGCCGCGAGATCGGCCATCACATCGTCGACGCAAGCCTCGTCATGGCAAACAAAATAATCGAGCATGGCATAGTTAAGCGGAAGCATCCCGATCACCGTCCTTTTTAACCATGTCGAGGGGATTCACGGCGATCAGGCAAATGCCGACGAGGTTGACGACGGCCGCCACCCATGCAACGGACGGAAGCGCGTAGCCGTCAAAGCCCAAGACCAGGCCGACGATAATCCACGTAAACAGCGGCGCTGTAAAGGTATAGGTGCCGTTGATGGCCATGCCCAGCGCCGTGCCGCACATGGAGTTGGCGCGATACCAGCTCATAAACGAAAAGTAGGCGGCAAAACCGGAGCAGGCGAAAAACACGACGGAGGATTTGTCGGTGAGCGCTTGGGCGACAAGGACGTAACTCTGACCAAGGGGCTCTCCGCATGCCAAGGTTAGGGCCGGCAGTACCAAGCACAGGTTGCCGACGCCCGAGACAAGCTGACGGATGTTGATGGCGATCTGAGGATCGATCATGCAGGTGGCGCGGCCGCCCACGCATCCCTCGACGCCCCAGCACAGGGCGGCTAACAGCGCCAGGCCCAGGCCAAGCGCCATGCCGAAAGATGCCTGCCCGCTCAGGCCGGCGCTACCGATCATGGCGCCGGCGACCACGCAGACAACGATGCCGGTAACGACACGGGGGCTAAGCGGCTGTCGGTAGAGCACGCGGGCGAGCACCGCACCGATCGCGGGGTTGAGCGCGGCGATGGGCACGGCAAGCGTGCCTGCCTGCGAAAGCGCGATAACGTAGGCGGCAGAAGCGATGGGCCCGCCAATGAAGGCGGCGGCGATAACGATGACGCCGGGCTTTGAGGCGATGCAGCGGCCTAGGTCGGCGAGTTTGCCCTGACCGGCAGTGAAAAACGTGGCCCAGACGGCACTCAACACGTCATTGACGCCCGAGGCGATTGTGGGCAAGATGAATACCGCCAAAAGGCCGGAGGGAGCAAATGCATCGAACCAACCGGCCCAAACGCCAAAGAGCTGACCGGCGGTAACAAAGGCCGTGTACAGCGCATACATGCAGCTCGAAAGCGCCGCGACAGCGATACCCTTCCTAAAATAGGCAGCATCGAGCGCACGCTTCTTTGCCACCGCGAGCTCGCGATTGCCCAAGGACGTCGATGTGTCCACGTAGCCTCCTATCGGTTACCTGCCAAAAAGGGACAGGTTTATTTTGGCAGGTTTTATCTGGGCAAACGAAAAATCCCCACCGTTCGGTGCAAAGAGGACGTGCTACTTTGCGTCGATAAGAAAAGGGCCGTGCACCCAATTGGATGCACGGCCCTTTTGCCATGAATGCGAGCGATTCCTCGGCGAGCTATTTACTCAGCAGCCTCGGTGGTCTCGGCCTCGGCAGCGGCCTCCTCGACGGGAGCCTCTGCGGGAGCCTCGGCGGCCTGCTTGGCAGCCTCCTCGGCAAACTTAGCGGCACGCTTGGCCTTCTCGGCAGCCTTAGCCTCAGCGGCGGCCTTGCGAGCGGCCTCGGCCTCAGCAGCCTTGGCGGCCTTGGCGGCCTTGGCCTCCTCGGCCTTCTTGAGCTGGGCGGCAGCGGCGCCACCGAACTTGTCGGCGAAGCGCTGGACGCGTCCACCGGTGTCGACGAACTTCTGCTGGCCGGTGTAGAACGGGTGGCACTCGTTGCAAAGCTCGACCCTCATCTCGGACACGGTAGCGTGCGTCTTGAAGGTGTTGCCGCAGGAGCACGTCACCGTGCACTCGACATACTGGGGATGGATACCCTGCTTCATGGTAGGACTCCTTATTGGTCAGGCGCTGGTTACCGATCAGCGCATAAGGCGTCTTGGTTTCCGACCAAGACAACAAACTCGGCTATGTTACCACGGTGTAGAGCGTCCCACAAAAGGTTCACGGTCTTTACGCCGGAGCGCACAGGCGAATCTACCCGATCGCGGCGCCAACAGAGCCGCCCGATCTGTCCAGGGTGCCAAAAAAACACCCTACGAGACAAGCGCTCCATGTTGCAGACGTGTAACGCCGCAGCAAAGGTGCCCCTTTTTGCACGGGACAGGTACAATGATGAACACTGTACCGCAGCGGAGCGCCGCCGCGCGCCGCTAACACGCGAAAGGGTTTCCCATGGCCGAGATCTCGTCCTCCCGTATCGTCATCACCGTCCTTGGCAAGAACCGCCCCGGCATTGTCGCCGGCGTCACCCGCGTCCTGGGCGAAGCCAATGTCGACATCCGCGACATTACGCAGTCCATTATCGAGGACATCTTCACCATGACCATGCTGGCCGACACCGCCGAGTCCAAGCTCGACTTCGCCGAGCTGCAGAAGGCCCTGGCCGAGGCCGGCGAGCTTTCGGGCGTCAACGTGTCCATCCAGCGCGAGGACGTCTTTAACTTTATGTACCGCCTGTAGCAAACAGGCTGCGTGACGACGGCCCAACGTGCGCCCAGGCGCAACGTCGCCACATGGCCCGGAGAGGAGCGCACATGGCCTACGACGCCAAGAAAATCTATTACCGCTTCGACGACCACCTGAGCCGCCTGGTCTTGGACTACGAAGCAAGCCGCCAGATTTCGCCCGAAAGCGAAAATCTATACTACGGCATGCCCACCGAGCCTTATGACGAGGGCCTGTTTGTCGAGCACAATGTTAAGCGCGGTCTTCGCAATGCCGACGGATCGGGCGTGGTCGCGGGCCTCACCCGTATCTCGGACGTGCACGGCTACAACAAGGTCGACGGCCAGGTCGTGCCCGACAAGGGTCGACTCACGCTGCGTGGTTACAACATCGAGGACCTCGTCAACAATGCCCAGGCCGAGGACCGCTATGGCTACGAAGAGGTCGCCTACCTGCTCATTACGGGCTCGCTGCCCAACAAGGATGAGCTCGACGGCTTTTGCGGGCGTCTGGGCGCGTTTAGGCACCTGAGCGACGAGTACGTTAAGGAATTCCCGATGACCACGGTGTCGTCGAGCATCATGAACGTGCTTCAGCGCGCCGTGCTGCTGCTCTATGCCTTCGACGCCGAGCCCGACGTGATCACCCCCGAGCACGAGATCGATGTTGCCATCTCCATGCTCGCCCGTCTGCCCCGTATTGCCGCCTTCGCGCACATGGCTTCGGTCGCCAAGCGTCGCGGCTCCGAGGTGCATGTGCCGCACCCCACGCCCGGCCTGTCCACGGCCGAGACCATTTTGCAGGTGCTGCGCGGCGGCATGGCGTTTACCCGCGACGAGGCGATGCTGCTCGACGTGATGCTTATGCTCCATGCCGAGCACGGCGGCGGCAACAATTCCACGTTCGCCTGCCGCGTACTGTCGTCGTCGGCCACCGACCCGTATTCGGCCTACGCCGCGGCCATCGGCTCGCTCAAGGGCCCACGCCACGGCGGCGCCAACGCCAAGGTCGTA
The DNA here is from genome assembly GCF_052121015.1 of Collinsella sp. LCP19S3_F2. Classification (NCBI taxonomy): domain Bacteria; kingdom Bacillati; phylum Actinomycetota; class Coriobacteriia; order Coriobacteriales; family Coriobacteriaceae; genus Collinsella; species Collinsella sp. LCP19S3_F2. Next base: position 58,791 of record NZ_JBQKFA010000003.1, on the reverse strand, counting down.
TCCATGCACGAGGACATTCGCGCGCACGTTTCCAACTGGGAAGACGACGACGAGGTCGCTTCCTATCTGGGCAAGATCTTGGACAAGCAGGCCTTCGACGGCACGGGGCTCATCTACGGTATGGGACATGCCGTCTACACGCTCAGCGACCCGCGCGCCGAGGTCTGCCGCCACTACGCGCGCACGCTGGCCGCCAAGAAGGACCTGGGCGAGGAGTTCGCGCTCATCGAGCGTATTGAGCGCCTAGCGCCGCAGGTGATGCGGGACCACGGCATGACCAAACCCATCTGTGCCAACATCGACCTGTATACAGGCTTTATTTACAAGATGCTCGGCGTGCCCGAGACGCTCTTTACGCCGCTGTTCGCCGTCGCGCGCATGGCAGGCTGGTCGGCGCACCGCATGGAAGAGCTCTTCTGCGCGCATCGTATTATTCGCCCGGCATACCGTCCGGTAATCGAGCCACTGGAGTACAAGCCACTCGCCGACCGTTAGGACGCGCACCGTTATAGAACACGAGCGTGGCCAGGGCATCACCGCCCTCGGCCACGCTTTTTATGCCAGCAGAAAGGGCTGTATCGAATGATTGTTTTTTCCGATATGGATGGAACACTGTTGACGAGTGACAAGCAGATGAGCGACGCCACCTGGACGATGCTCGACGAGCTCGCACGTCGCGGCATTGAGTTTGTACCGTGCACGGGGCGTCCACTGTCGGGCGTCTTTGAGGCCATCCTCGCCCATCCCGCCGTGCACTACGCGGTCTGCGCCAATGGTGCTAGCGTCTGGCAGCTCGACGAGGATGTGCCCACCGATGCCTCACGCGCCACGTGCATATTGAGCCGACCGCTCGACCGCGCCATCGCCCACCGCGTCCATAGCATTGCCGCCGGCCACGATGTGACCTTCGATATCTTCGCGGACGGGCAGTGCTTCCTCCCCCGCTCGCTCTACACGCGCCTGGACGAATTCTGCGGCGGAGATCCTCATATCGCGGCTTCGCTCAAGCGCACGCGAACGCCGATCGACATGGATATCGACAGCAAAATCGACGAGGTCGAGGTGCTCGAACGCATCGCCATGTACTGGCACGACTCAGCCGACCGCGATGCTATCGTGGCGGCGCTCGACACGCTCGAAGGCATTGAGGTCACGCGTTCGTACGCCATGAATATCGAGGTCATGGGCGGGGGCGCCACCAAGGGAACGGCATTGGCTTGGCTATGTGGGCATCTGGGCGAGCCTCTCGCCGACGCCTGGGCGTTCGGCGACAACATCAACGACATCCCCATGCTGCAGGCAGCGGGCCACGGTACGGCGATGATCAATGCCGAGCCCGAGGACCGCGAAGCCGCCGGCGCCATCACCGAATACGACAACGACCACGACGGCGTCGCCCGCGCCATCATGGCCGCCCTCGCCTAGCAGCAGCAACCCGGCGGGGTAGCTAATTTGGGACGGGGCTTTTTTAGCTACCCTGGTCACAGTAGTCGTTGGGGGCACTCTTCGCGGGGCGCTGCAAGGACTGTCCCCATCTGCCGAATTAGGCGAGACTCTCCAGCACGCGACGGAGCTCCTGCTGGACGGCGTGGTCGCGGTTGCACCCCACCACGCGATCGGCGACTGCCTTGAGCGCGGGGCGCGCGTTTTCCATCGCGCAGCCCGTGCCGACAAAGCGAATGATCTCGTAGTCGTTCATCGAGTCGCCAAACGCCATGACCTCGTCGCGTTCGACGCCATAGTGCTCCATGAGCTGTGCGATACCCGAGGCCTTCGACACACCGGGCTGCATGGCATCGATCCACGCGTTGCCCGAAGGCGCAAAGGTAAAGAACTGGCCGAGCTCGCGCTGCAGTACGTAAGCGCTGTCCATAACGGCACCATCATCGCAAAAGATACTCGCCTTGATGATATTTACGCTGGGATCGGGCAGCTCCCAAATGCGCTCGGCATTGGGAAGGTCCTTATCCACCTCGCGCACGAACTTACTCTCGTCATCGAGCAAGAAGGACTTGGTTCGGTCAAAGAGTGCAAGATGCAAATTGGGAAACGTCGCGACGGCCTGGGCGAGCTTTCGAATCGCCAAGTGCGAATACACCTCGCGGTCTACCATTTTGCCGTCGGCGTAGACCTGGGCACCGTTAGCTGCAACAAAGTCCATCTTGTCGCGAACGGGTGCAAAGAACTCGCACAGGCGATCGTAGCGGCGGCCTGACGATGCGGCAAAATGCACGCCATGCTCGCGTAGCGCCAAAATCAGTTCGTAGGTCTCGGGAGGCACCTGGCCATTTTCGTCAAGCAGTGTGCCGTCCATATCGGATGCAATCAGCTTAAACATAGAAAAGCTCCCTTCGGGCTTGCTGGAATCGAACGTGTATCCGATTCCAACGTACCCAAAGGGAGCTCAAATAAGACCCCGCAGTCATAAACGTTACATAGACCTGGCAAATAGCTCACGCGCGCCAGAGAGCCCACGGTCGCGGCGTCAGGCGACACGCCAAAGAGTGTCCCCAGCGACTAGTCGTTTAAGAACGTCCCGATGATTAGTCGGCGTAGGTGAAGGTCGTGACGTCGAACATGCCCTCGGGGCGGATGCGGAGCGTCGGGATGACCGGCAGGGGCAGGAAGATGATGCCCATGATGGGGTCGAGCGGCGGCTCAATACCCATGGCGCGCGCCTTGACCATAAAGTCGTCGTGCTGCGCTGCGACATCCTCGGCCGTGCCCTCGCTCATCAGGCCACCGAGCGCCAGCGGAATGTGCGCCACGACCTCGCCGTTGCGCACCAGCACGTGACCGCCCTGGCCCACGGCCTCAACAGCAGCCATCATATCGGCGGCGTTGTCGCCCACCACGCACACGTTGTGCGAGTCGTGGCCGATCGTGGAGGCAATGGCACCACCGGTGATGGTGAAACCGCGCACCCAGCCGCGACCGATATGCTTGCCGACCAGGCCCAGGCCATCGGGGCCGTCGCCGTCGACGCCCTCGGCTTGCAGCGACACGCCGCGGCCATGGCGCTCAATCAGCATAATGCGGCGCAGGCCCTCGGCGCTCTCGGGGCGAGCCATACCCGTGATGGCCTTACCCGGCACCACGTCAATCACAGCCTCGCCCGGCTTAAAGGCATAGTCGAAAACGTCAAGCGAAAGCTTCGGCAGCTTAACAGAGGCGCGCAGCTCGTCGGCAAGGGCTGCAACCTCAGCCATCTCGGGTGCGATCTCGCCCACAAAGGCGCCATCCTGCGCCACCAGAGCACCGGCGGCATATACGCGATGCGGGGCCGTGGCAAACGTCAGATCGTTGAGCACCAGCAGGTCGGCACGCTTACCCGGAGCGATGGCGCCGCGGAGCTCATGCGGATCGCGGCAACCGTGGTCCAGGCCAAAGGCCTCGGCCGTGGAAAGGGACGCCATGGAGATGGCAACCACGGGGTCAATACCGGCCTCGATAGCCACGCGGCAGGCGTTGTCGATCATGCCGGTCGAAAGTGCATCGGAGGGAGCGCGGTCGTCGGTCGCAAAGCAGCAGCGGCGAGCACGGGCGGGGTTTTCCAGCAGCATAGGCGACAGGTTGGCAAGATCATGGCTGCAGGTGCCTTCGCGCAGCATGACATACATGCCGCGGGATAGCTTGTCGAGCGCTTCCTCGGGAATCGTCGACTCGTGGTCGGCGATAATACCCGCCGCGGCATAGGCGTTGAGATCCTTGCCGGCAACAAGCGGAGCATGACCGTCAACCTGCTTGGACGGTGTCTGGTTGGCAGCATCGATGCGAGCGCAGGTCTCGGGGTCGGCCATAAAGACACCCGGCAGGTTCATCATTTCGCCCAGACCAAAGACGTCGCCCGGATGCTCGGCAAAAAACGCCTGCATATCGGCAGCAGTGATGACGGCACCGGCCTGCTCGTCGGGCAGTGCGGGCACGCACGAAGGCATCATGTACTTGATGGAGATGGGCGCGCGACAACCGTCCTCAATCATAAAGCGCAGGCCGTCTAGGCCGGAAACGTTAGCGATCTCGTGGCTGTCGGCAATAGCGGTGGTGGTGCCACGCGTCGCCGCCATGCGCGCATACTCGGCAGGGCGGATGTTCGAAGACTCGATATGCAAGTGTCCGTCAATAAAACCGGGTGCGAGATAGCGACCCTGGCAGTCGATGACCTCAGCTGCCTCGTACGTGCCAGCAGCTTCATCTCGACCATCGTAGAGAACACCGACGATCACGCCGTCCTTGACGGCGACGCTACCGGGCGCCACGCGCTGACCGTACACATCAACGATCTGTGCGTTGGTAAACAGCATGTCGACGGGCACGCGGCCCTCGGCGGCATCGATCACAGACCTCATGACCTCAACGGACATACATACTCCTTTAACCGTAGAAAAAAAGCTGCGGAGCGGACGGACCTTCACCGCAGCAAGCCAATAGCCATTGTATTCCCAAACGATGGGCCAGCAATACGCCCCTCTGCTTAACGGCATACACCACTTGTCGCAATGGGGACAGGCTGCTTTGTACCAAAAAGAAACGTCCCTAAGTGCCAACCGGGACAACGCCGTAGGTGGAGGACGGACAGCGAGCGGACTCCAGAGCGAACAAATTGGCATGAAAAGAGGACGGCATAGACCTTCTGGTCATGCCGTCCTCTTTGAATGACAAGTTGTCGCTCTGGAGCCCGCGCAGCGTCGACCGGTTACGCGGTTTGGTAAAACCGCGTAACTAAATCAACTTAAAGCCTTTGCGCTTGCCCACGGAGAGGGTGTCGCCCAGCTTGAGGGCACTGGGGTCGATGTTGTAGCTCTTGGGAGCCACGGCCTTGCCGTTGATCTTGACACCGCCGCCGTCAATGTCGCGACGAGCCTGGCCGGCGCTGGCCGAAAGACCCAGGTCCTTGAGCAGGCCGGCAAGGTAAATCTGGCCCTCGTCGTTTACGGTCAGCTCAACATGCTTCTCGGGGAAGTCGGCGAGCTGGCCCTCCTTGAACACGCGGTCGAACTCGGCCTGAGCCTCGTCGCCGGCACCGGCGCCGTGGTAGGTGTCGCACAGGTCGCGGCCCAGAGCGCGCTTGAGCTCATAGGGATCGGCAGAGCCATCGGCCAGGGCAGCGTCGATCTTGTCGACCTCGGCCGGGGTGAGCGAGCTCGCCAGGCGGTAGTACTTGCCGATCATCTCGTCGGGGATGGACATGGTCTTGCCGAACATATCCTTGGGCGCGTCGGTCAGACCGATGTAGTTGCCATAGGACTTGGACATCTTACGGACGCCATCGGTGCCCTCGAGCAGCGGCATGGTGAGCGCGATCTGCGGCTCCATGCCCATCTTCTCCATGAGCTCACGGCCGGCGAGCAGGTTGAAAAGCTGGTCGGTGCCGCCCATCTCCACGTCAGCCTTGATCATGACCGAATCGTATGCCTGCATCACGGGATACAGGAACTCGTGCAGGGCGATCGGCGTCTGGGACTGATAGCGCTTGGTAAAGTCATCGCGCTCAAGAATGCGGGCGACGGTGAACTTGGAGCATACCTGCAGCAGACCGGCCAGGTCCATCGACAAGATCCAGTCGCCGTTGTGCACGATGGTGGTCTTCTCGGGGTCCAAGATCTTCATGGCCTGGCTCACGTAGGTCTCGGCGTTGGCCTCGATCTGCTCCTGAGAAAGCTGCGGGCGGGTGGAGTTCTTGCCCGAGGGGTCGCCGATCAGTGCGGTACCGTTGCCGATGATCAGGGTGACGTTGTGGCCCAGGTCCTGGAACTGGCGCATCTTGCGCAGGGGCACGGCGTGGCCCAGGTGCAGGTCGGGGCTGGTGGGATCAACGCCGAGCTTGATGTTGAGGGGCTCACCCTTCTCAAGCTTCTTACGAAGGTCGGCCTCGGGGACGATCTTCGCGGCGCCCGAGGTGATGATACGCATTTGCTCGTCAACAGACAGCATTGGGTATCCTCCTTTTGCTATAGCACCCTCGCCGAAAACGGCGGTGCTGGAAGTCCATAAACTCTCATATGATAACAAACTGACGCGACGCAGCACCTACGACAGGAAAATCCTCGTCCTGCCGCATGCGTCGATGGCAACTGGCAGACGCGTACCGTCACGATCGACCAGATAGCGCGTCTGCCGGCGACGCAAGCAGTCGCGGCAACAGGCCTGTCCCGTCGCATCGGTGGCACAGACGCCCTCGGCGGTCAGCAGGCAGTGCTCGCACACCATGAGCTCGGGACGATCGGTATCGACGGGGCCCAGGACGCCAGGACAGGCGGCAAGCTCGGCAACGCGTTTCGCATCGTGAGCGACAAGTTCGGCAGGCAAAAACACGCGCTGCGCCCCAAGCCCCCGCAACCAGGCGAGCGTTGCCCGGTTCGCACAGAACACCGGCGCTGCCACGTCAAAGACGACGCGCAGTTCGCGAGCTATCGCCACTTGTCCCAGATTACGACAGACGATGCGGCCGGCGCGCGTCATGAGAGACCGAGTCCGCTCGATATCGCCCACACGGCAGACCTCGTCGAGCACAACAGTCGCACCGGACAGGTCGAGCTCTTCGTTCGGGTCCTGGTCCATCAGCTGCCAGGCAAAGACCAAGCGAGCGGCGACAGACTCTGCAGGTTCTTCCGGCTGCGCGCCACCATCCATCAGAACGCCCGCAAACGGCAGCGTCTCGACAGCGCGTTTCGCAAGCACGACCGCATCGGCCTCGGCCCGCATGCGCTCCAGTGCCGCCGCCGTTTGCTCAAGCACACCAGCGCTGCGAATCAGATACACTTCGCAGCCCGCGTCGACCTTGCGCTTGCAATGGACAACGATGCGCTCCCCCGCCGCGGCATCCACCGGGCAGGGAACTTGCGGCCAGCGTTTAGGTACATCGGACCGAGCGTCGGCGCCCGGGTAAAACCTGATCTCGAGCGTATCGCCCGCCGCCACGGCGGCATCGAGCTCGACGGTCACTTCCTCGTGTCCCACGGCAACCAAACGGCCCACACGCACGCCCTGGTTGATCGCGCGTTCAAAACTCATAAGCTCCGCGCCCGAGCGGCCTCGCAGATACGCGTCGGTAAACCCGCGGTTAAACGACCTTCCCAGCTCACGTTCGAGCGCTTGCACGGCATCGGGATCCCACGCGCCATCACGCAGCATATCGAGCGCCCGGCGCCACGCCCGCACCACGTTGTAGACGTAGTCGGGGTTCTTCATACGCCCCTCGATCTTGAGCGACGCCACCCCGGCAGCAACAAGCTCGGGTAAATGAGCAATGCCCAGATAGTCACGCGGGCAGAGCAGACGATCGCCTTCGACGGCAACGACGCTCTCCCCAGCCTCATCCACCAAATCGTATGCCAGGCGGCACGGCTGCGTGCAGTCGCCACGCATCGCCGACCGTCCGCGCCGCAGGGCCGAAAACTCGCACGCGCCCGAATATCCAATGCATATGGCGCCATGGCAGAACACCTCGATGGGCACACCGGTAGCGCAGAGCATCGCAATCTCTGCCACGGTCAGCTCGCGCGCCGTCGTCACGCGCTCGACCCCCAGCTCGTCAGCCGCCAAACGCACGGCCCCCTTGCTATGGACGCCCGCTTGGGTGGACAGATGAATCTCGACCCCCGGAATTGCCGCATGCAGTGCGCGGGCTAGGCCCGCATCTGCCACGATCAGTGCATCGGCGCCCAGCGCATGCGCATGTGCCCCCAGTGTCACGGCATCGGACAGCTCGTCGTCGAACACGAATACGTTGAGCGTCACGTACACGCGCACACCATGGGCGTGCGCCACGGCACACCCGCGCGCAAATTCGTCGTCACTAAACCCGTGCGCACTCACGCGGGCGTTAAATCCGCTCAACCCGGCATAAATGGCATCGGCACCTGCCGCGATCGCGGCGAGCATCTGATTGAGCCCGCCAGCAGGAGCCAACAGCTCGGGCAGTGCCAGCCCCGATGTTGGCGTCCCATTCCCGCATTGTCTGCTAGGCTCCGTCGCCCAAATCGCCATCGGCAAACTCCCTACCAAGGTATGCAATCGCTCTGTTAATTGCCGTCAACCAGCATACACGAGGCTTCGCGCGGCTCGATTGGTTTATCGTGTAATAACTTATGTCCATCCTGCCCGACGCACACCCGCCGCCTGGCACGACATACTTGGAGGTCAACATATGGGTCCTCGCCAACGACAGGGACACGGTCGCTCTAAGACGCACGTCCTGCCCGTCATCCTGCTTTCGCTTTTGGGCTTTTTGCTCATCGCGGGCGTAGCATTTGGCATCGGCATGATCGGCAACGTCAACCGCTGGCTGTCCGACCTGCCCGACTACACCGACGCCAACGCCTATCTGGTCAGCGAGCCCACCGAGATTGTTGACTGCAACGGCAACAAGATCGCCAGCTTCTATACCCAAAACCGCAAGTCCATCACCAAGGACCAGGTCTCCCCGTACGTCCTGCAGGGCACGATCGACGTCGAGGACGAGCGTTTCTACGAGCACGGCGGCATCGACCTCTTGGGCATCGCGCGTGCCTCGGTGGCAACCCTTGCCGGCGGCCACGAAGGAGCCTCGACCATCACCCAGCAGCTGGTGCGCAACACCATCCTGCAGGAGGAGCAGTTCGACTCGACCATCGAGCGTAAGGTGCGCGAGGCCTATATCGCCATCAAGATGGAGGACATGTACTCCAAAGACGAGATCCTCATGATGTACCTCAACACCATTTACTATGGCCACGGCGCCTATGGCATCGAGGCCGCCGCCGAGACCTACCTCTCCAAGAGTGCTTCCGACCTCACCCTGAGCGAGGCCGCGCTGCTCATCGGTCTGCCCAACTCGCCTTCACAGTACGACCCCACGGTCAATCCCGACCTGGCGCTTTCCCGCCGCAATAAGGTGCTCGACAACATGCTGCGCCTGGGCCACATCACGCAGGAAGAGCACGATGCCGCGCAGGCTGAGCCCATCACCCTCAACGTGACCGAGATCTCGGGCAGCGGCGTCGACGTATACTCACAGCCCTACTTTATCTCCTATGTCAAACAGCTGCTCGAGCAGGAGTTCTCCACCGACGTGCTCTTTAAGGGTGGCCTGACTGTTAAGACCACCATCGACCCCACCATGCAGCAGGTGGCCGAGGAGGCTGTGCGCTCACAGCTCGACACGCTTTCGCTCGATGGCCTGGACATGGGCATGGTTGTCGTTGACCCCAAGACCGGCTACATCAAGTGCATGGTGGGCGGCTACGACTACAACGCCGACGAGAATCACGTGAACCACGCTACGGCAAAGCGCCCCGTGGGCTCCACGTTTAAGGCCTTTACGCTGGCAACTGCCATCCAAAACGGCATGAACCCCAACGTCAGTCTCAACTGCAACTCGCCACTCAAGGCCAAGGGCACCACGACCGAGGTGCAAAACTATGGCAAGCAGAGCTATGGCAACATCACGCTTAAGCAGGCAACGGCATACTCATCCAACACCGGCTACATTCAGGTGGCCGAAGCCATCGGCAATGACAAGATCATGTCGCTCGTCAAAAAGCTCGGCATCGATCCCGCCAAGGACAATATCGAGGACGTTCCCGTCATGACGCTCGGCACCGGGTCCATCTCACCGCTCGAGATGGCATCGGCCTACGCCGCTTTTGCCAACGGCGGCTATTATCGCCAGCCGATCGCCATCACCGAGATCGACTCGCGTACCGGCTCGGTTCTGTACCAGCACACCGACAATCCCACGCGGGTGCTCACCGAAGGCGAGGCTGCCGCGGTTACCGACGTTCTATCCGGCGTCATGCAGGGCAGCGGCACGGGTGCCGCCGGCGCGCTGAACGTCAACCAGCCCTATGCCGGCAAAACGGGCACCACTGACAACACCACCAACCTGTGGTTCTGCGGCTACACGCCGCAACTGGCATGCGCCCTGTGGACCGGTTATTCCGCAGGCGAGATTCCCATCCAAAAGTACGGTTCGGACCTGCTGGGCGACAGCACCAACCTGCCCGTCTTTAAGAAGTTCATGAACACCGTTCTTGCGGGCGCCGAGCGCGAGGAGTTCCCGACCGGAACGGCTCCCACGTACAAGAACAATAACGTCTGGAAGTTCTACGGCACAAACAACAAGAAGAAGGAAGAGGGCGAGGATAAGGACGAAGACGAGGAAGAAGAGGAGGAGACCACCGGCGGGAGCGGCAGCGAGGGCGGTAACACCGGCGGCGAAGGCGATGGCGGCAGTACCACCCCTACTCCCGACCCCAGCCCCAGCCCCGATCCCAGCCCCAGCCCCGACCCTGGCCCGACCCCCGATCCCAGCCCTAGCCCGACCCCCGATCCCTCCACAGATCAGTAGATAGCAAAGCGCCCGAGCAACTCAAATGCTCGGGCGCTTTTTGCTGGGACATACATGGCATATCGCGCGCAATCGAGATGCCACGACAGGAGCGTCACAAAAAGGGCGTCGGCTCAAAACCGACGCCCCTGTATTTCCACCGTCTTAGCTGGCGTTGTTTACGCGCGTAAAGCTATTTACGCGCGGCACTGAGCTTGTTAATCAGCGCTTCGAGGCGTTCGCCATCCTCGGCAGTCTGAGCGATAACCAAAATCGTGTCATTGCCGGCAAGCGATCCGAGCACATCGGGCAGCTCGGCCGCATCGACAGCCGCGGCAATGCCCGAGGCGGTGCCGGGCTGAGCCTTAATCATAACCAGGTTGTCGGTGCGCAACACACCGGTAACCAGCTCGGAGACCATGCGCTGCAGGTGCAGGTCCTCAGCCAGAACATAGATGCCCTCGGGCAGTTTGCGCAGCCCCATATCGGCGATGTCACGCGAAACCGTCGCCTGCGTGCAATCAAAGCCCATGGCGCGGAGTTCGTCCACCAACACGCGTTGCGTACGCACGTCTTTATTGCGCACGATATCTCTGATGGCATCCTGGCGCCCGTTGCGTTTTTTAGCCATATAAAACCTCACTCCATAGATGGCGAAGACAATCTATCAGTGATTGAATAGTTTAGCGCTATTTGAGGCTATTTGTGAATAAGAACGCATTTCGAAACAATTATATGCAAATTATTTTCGAATATGACGCAGCTAGGCTATCCTTGCGCCCGTTCTGTTCAAAAAAGCAGCCAGATGCGCATACATAACGCAGCGCATAGGCTTAACGTTGGCAATCGGCCCAAACAAAAGTCCAAGGCCTCGGCGCTCTCCCTTAAGGGCCACCGCCATCTGGCGGGTCCGCACGTCATTGAGCATATCACGCAATCGTGCCGTGCGCTCAATTGAAGACACCCCATGGGGGCTCAGGCACAAATTCTCGATACAAGCAACCAAGCGGCCATAGTAAAACCGTTGGCAGGCCAGCTTTAGATGGTTATCGTCATCTATTGCGTCAAATGGCACGCAAAGCTCTTCAAGCGCCTTGGCGTCATCGGAAAGTCGCGAGAACATGGTGGGGTCGAATGAATCCGCAACCGATGGCGCGGCCGTATGGAAACAAGCTTCGGCGCACCCAAATACGCGTTCCGCATGCGAAAGGGCAGGCGCCAAAAAGGCGATCGCACGATACGACTCGGCATGCTGCAGACACAACTCAAACAGGGCGCGTTCATACATCACGCCGGAATGTTGACAAACCAGACCGCTCTCGACCAGCTTGGCCAGGCCTAAAGCCCGGTCTCCATCGTCGGCAAGGGCAATGGATTGCGCGTCCAACATACGAGAATGGCGTTCCCGATGCGTATCGTAGCGATCGAGCGACACCGAGGGAAATACGATATCTGCCGAGGTCTCACAAGCGACATCGAGCATTGCCAAAAACGCGTGCGGCGCAAACCACTCATCGGCGCTCATTGCGATAATGTGGGCCCCGCGCGAAGCGGCAAAACCCTCGCGAAGGCAAGCTCCGCTCGACGGATCGTCAACGTCTATCAAATCGATGTGAATATCTCTGCCCGCGGCAACATCGAGCGAATGACGAACGCCCGGCGCAGCGTTGCGACATGCAACGACAATCTGCATATCGTAGAGGTCTTGGTTTTGGACGCTTTCGAGTGCGCGCATCGCGTAGCTGGGCGAACCCTCCACAACAAGGATCACCGAAAGTCGCGGAAGCGAGCCACGTCGAAGCAAGTTATCCATCCTCTCGACAGCAATAATCAACTGCCGTTCATGGTACACCCCGGCAATAAACGCAATGAGTCGCCTGATGCGCTGCACGCCAAGAACAGATGTTGCACACGGCTCGCCCACACGAGCAGCATACTTAGATGGCTCTCGCTTCTCCCCTATTCGAGCGCGACGAGCTCGGTGGGGTCATAATCTACGCCCATAAAGGTAAGGCCGCACGCCGGCGCCGTGGGACCCGCAGCAGTACGATCGCAAGCGTCAATCACCTCGCGCATCCACTCGGGATCGCGGCGATGCATGCCGATCTCGACGAGCGTTCCCACGATGGTGCGCACCATCGAATGCAAAAACGCATTGCCTTCGATGGTAAACGTAAGGATATCCTCGCCAAAGGCGACCTCGTGGCCAAACTCGGCACGCATCACGCAACGATGCGTTGGCTTGCCCACGGCAGAAGCGACCTTACAAAAGCTCTTAAAGTCCTGTTCGCCCAAAAGCGCTGGGCAGGCGGCTGCCATCGCATCCACGTCCAAAGGATAACGATGCCACCATACCGCACCACGCGATAGCACCGGACGCGCATCGCGATCGGCAATGCGGTAGGTATAGGTCCGAGAACGTGCGTCAAAACGCGCAGAAAAGCCCTTACGGGCCTTGTAGACCTCATTAACGGCGATATCTTTGGGCAGCAGCGCATCCATAGCTCGCAGCCACCTGCGGCGCGTTAAAGCGAGCTCTGCGTCCGTAACGGGCACGCTGATGTATTGGGCCACCGCATGCACCCCTGCATCGGTGCGCCCGGCACACGTCAAATCGACTGAACGGCGCAAGAGCGTCTCTATGGCAAGACGCAGCTCTCCGGCAACCGTCGTCTGCCCCGGCTGCTCGGCAAATCCGCTATAGGACGAGCCGTCATAGGCAACACGAAACACCAACGTGGCATCGAGCTCTGGAGTCAAATTGAAATCAGACGGCGCGGTCATGGGCGCTCCCAACAAACAAACAACGATATCGCGACAAAAAAAGAGGGGTACGCGAACGTACCCCTCGAATATAGCCTATGCAGACGAATTGTCTACTCAGCGGTCTCCTCAGCAGGAGCCTCCTCGGCAGCGGTCTCCTCGACAGCCTCGACCTTCTTGGGAGCAGCGGCCTTCTTGGGGGCCGGAGCAGCCTTCTTGGCCTTGGGCGTGCAAGGCTCGGTGACGAGCTCCATGATAACGATGGGAGCGTTGTCGCCCTTACGGTTACCGAGCTTCATGATGCGGGTGTAACCGCCGTTGCGATCCTGCCACATGCCCTGAGCAGCCTTGTCGAAGATCTCGGCAACGAGCTGCTTATCGCCGAGCTTGGCGATAGCCAGACGACGAGAGTGCAGGTCGCCCTTCTTGGCCCAGGTGATGATCGGCTCGACAACCGAACGCAGCGCCTTAGCGCGGGTCTCGGTGGTCTTGATGCGGTCGTTCTCGAAGAGGGCCTTGGCCAGGCTCTTCTTCATGGCCTTGGTGTGGCTCGCATCGGTGCCGAGCTTCAGGCCCTTCTTAACGTTGTGACGCATGGTCTAGTTTCTCCTCAAATATGCGAAGCATTAAGCCTTCAGGCTCAGGCCCATGGACTCAAGCTTGTCCTTCACTTCCTCGATCGACTTAACACCGAAGTTGCGGATGTTCAGAAGATCATTCTCCGAGAACTCAACGAGCTGACGGACCGAGTGAATGCTGGCACGCTTAAGGCAGTTGTAGGAACGGACAGAAAGGTCCAGATCCTCGATCTGCTTGTCCAGCTCGGCGTTGTCGTTGGTGACCTCGGGAGCGAAGATCGAAACCTCCTCCTCGACCTCGGGGGTCTCGGCAAGGTTCATAAAGGCAGCCATATGCTGGTTGATGATATTGGCAGCCTGGACCACGGCGTCGCGCGGGGCGATGGAGCCGTTGGTCTCGATCTCGAGGACAAGGCGGTCGTAGTCGGTATGCTGACCGACACGGCAAGCCTCAACGAGCTTGGCGCAACGGGATACCGGCGAGTACAGCGAGTCGACGTGGATCACACCGATGGGATCGTTGTCGCGCTTGTTGGCCTCGCCAGAGACATAGCCGCGGCCATAGCCGATGCGCATGCTCATGGTGAGATGGCCACCCTCGGTGAGCGTAGCGATGTGCTGCTCGGGGTTGACCAACTCAAACTCGGACGGAATAAAGAAGTCCGCACCGGTGACCTCGCAGGGGCCGTCAACCGAGATGGTGGCGGTCGCCTCGTCGGTCGTGCCGAGAGCCCTGAAGACAAGACCCTTGACATTCAGGACGATGTCAGTGACATCCTCGACCATGTTAGGGATGGTCATGAACTCGTGCTGCGCACCATCGATCTGAATAGCCTCGACGGCGGCACCCTCGAGCGAGGACAGAAGAACGCGACGCAGGGAGTTGCCCAGCGTATCGCCGTAACCGCGCTCGAGCGGCTCGACGGAGACACGAGCAGACGTCTCGTTGATCTCTTCGACCTGAACCTGAGGCCTAATGAATTCTGACATGTATTACCTCCAGCCTCAGCAGCCCGGATGGACTACTTAGAGTAGAGCTCGACGATGAGCTGCTCGTTGATATCACCGCTGATCTGCTCACGCGTCGGCAGAGCGAGCACGTTACCAGACAGCTTCTCGATATCGACCTCAAGCCAGCCAGGGACCTCAAAGCGCTCGGAGGAAATCAGAGCCTCCTTGATGGGGAGGAGGTCACGGAACTTCTCGCCGACAGCGACGACGTCGCCGGCCTTGACGCGGTAGGACGGGATGTCCACGCGCTTGCCGTTCACGGTGAAGTGACCGTGGCGGACGGACTGACGAGCCTCTTTACGGGTGCGAGCGAAGCCAAGACGGAAAACAACGTTGTCGAGGCGAGACTCAAGGATGATCATGAGGTTCTCACCGGTGACGCCGTTCATCTTACGGGCCTTGTTGAAGTAGCCGTGGAACTGCTTCTCCAGAACGCCATAGATGAACTTGACCTTCTGCTTCTCGCGCAGCTGCATGCCGTACTCAGATTCCTTGCGACGGCGCTTGGGCTGACGGATAGATTCCTTCTTGCTGCTGTAACCGAGCTCAGCGGGATCGATCCCGAGCTGACGGCAGCGCTTAAGAACAGGAGTCCTGTCGATTGCCATATTGATACGATCCTTTCAGTTACACGCGGCGACGCTTCTTGGGGCGGCAGCCGTTGTGCGGGATGGGGGTCTTGTCCTGAATGCTCGAGACCTCGAGGCCAGCAGCCTGGAGGGAGCGGATGGCGGTCTCACGACCGGAGCCGGGGCCCTTGACGAAGACGGAAACCTTCTTCATACCGTGCTCCATGGCCTGCTTGGCAGCAGCCTCGGCAGCCATCTGGGCAGCGAACGGCGTGGACTTACGGGAGCCCTTGAAGCCCACCTGGCCAGCCGACTTCCAGGAAATGACGTTGCCCTGGGGATCGGTGATCGAAACGATCGTGTTATTGAACGTAGAACGGATGTGAGCCTGGCCCACGGAAATGTTCTTACGGTCCGCGCGCTTCAGACGGGCAGCGCGAACGTTCTTCTTAGCAGTAGCCATCTATCTAGCGCTCCTTATTTCTTCTTCTTAGCACCGATCTGACGCTTCGGGCCCTTGCGGGTACGAGCGTTAGTGTGGGTGCGCTGGCCGCGGACCGGGAGGCCCTTGCGGTGACGAAGGCCGCGGTTGCAGCCGATGTCCATAAGGCGCTTGACGTTCTGGTTGCGCTCACGGCGGAGGTCACCCTCAACCATGATCTGGTTCTTGTCGATATACTCGCGGATGGCGTTAACCTCATCCTCGGTGAGGTCCTTAACACGCGTATCCACGTTAACGTTGCACTCGACGCAAATCTTCGTCGCAGTGGTGCGGCCGATGCCGTAAATGTAGGTCAGACCGATCTCAACGCGCTTCTCACGCGGGAGGTCGACACCATTAATACGGGCCAACGTAGTCTCCTCTCTTAACCCTGACGCTGCTTATGACGGGGGTTCTCGCAAATGACGAGGACCTTGCCATGGCGCCTAATGATTTTGCACTTATCGCACATCTTCTTGACCGAAGGACGTACCTTCATCGTTCTTCCTTTCGGTAGCGCTCAAACTACTTCCCTACTATCTACTCGCCCAGCCGCAGGCGTTTAAAACTATGGCTGGTCTTCACACACAATCCGACCGTAGGTTGAGCTAAGCCTGCAGTCGGAAATAGAGTGTGTGTATGCGTGCCGCTATTTGTAGCGATAGGTGATGCGGCCGCGGGTCAGGTCGTACGGGGAAAGCTCCACGACAACCCTGTCACCGGGGAGAATACGGATGTAATTCATTCGAATCTTGCCAGAAATGTTGCACAGAACCGAATGACCGTTCTCGAGCTCGACCTTAAACATGGCATTAGGCAACGGTTCCTTTACCGTACCCTCGAGCTCAATTGCGTCTTCCTTCTTCACAAGCAATCATCTTTCTCTAGAAAACGACAGCGATTGAGTATTCTACAACACGTATACACGCATCGTAATAACTTCGTAATGGCTCCACAACTACGTGGAACTTGTTACATTTGAAATGTAAAACAAAGCCGTTCCCTGATGCCCAAGATCGCCTTGAAATGAGAAGGCATAGACCTTGGGGTCATGCCTTCGAAATTGAAAGGCGAGGTTGGGCATCAGGGGGCGGCGACTTTTACATTTCTCCGCCTTGGAGAGAGCACCAGGATCCTTGCGCATCGGTGGTGAGAATCACCGGACCGTCATTGGTGATGGCGACGGTGTTCTCGTAGTGCGCGGCGGGCAGGTGGTCGTTGGTAGTGACGATCCAACCGTCGGAGCCCGTGCTCACATGGTTGGAACCCATCGTTACCATCGGCTCGATGGCAATGACCATACCGGCCTGGAGGCGAACGCCCCTCCCCTTCTTTCCATAGTTAGGAACGTTGGGGTCCTCGTGCATCACGCGGCCAATGCCATGGCCCACATAGTCACGAAGCACGCCATAACCGTGAGACTCGGCGAGGGACTGGACGGCATAACCAACATCCCCGATATGGTTACCGGGAACAGCCTGCTCAATGGCAGCCTTAAGGCAATCGCGCGTAACCTCGCACAGGGCCTTGGCCTCGGGCGTAGGGGTGCCGACGAAAAACGTCCAGGCGTTATCGCCAACCCAACCGTCAACAACGGCTCCCGTATCGATGGAGATGATATCGCCATCGCGCAGGATCATATCGGGGTTGGGAATACCGTGGACCACGGCATCGTTGATCGATGCGCAAATGGTCCCCGGGAACCCGCCGTAACCCTTAAAGGCCGGGGTGCCGCCATGCATGCGGATAATCTGCTCCGCGAGCTGATCGAGCTCAAAAGTCGAAACGCCGGGACGCACCATGGCTCCAACGTGGCGGAGCGCCATCTTAGATAGCGCTCCTGCCTTCTTCATCTGCTCGATTTGCGTTGCAGACTTAATCTTAATCATAGACCGAGGGCCTCTTTGACATCCCCGTATACGGTCTCGCGAGCCTGGTCACCGTTGACCGACTTGAGCAGACCCTGGCCACGATAGTAATCGACAAGCGGGCTCGTGGACTTCTCGTAGACGTCGAGACGGTTCTTGATGGTCTCGGGCTTATCGTCGTCGCGCTGATACATCTCGCCGCCGCATTTGGGGCAGGCAACATCGGCAGCAGTGCCGGTGTAACCGCAGGCGCGGCAGGTGCGACGCGAAGACAGACGATCGATGATGACCTCGGGGGCCACGTCGACCAGAAGGGCGCAGTCGATCTCGCGACCCATGGCGGAGAGCTCGGAATCGAGCGTCACAGCCTGGGCGGTGTTGCGCGGGAAGCCGTCGAGGATGAAGCCCTGCTGGGCGTCATCGGCGGCAAGGCGCTCCTTGACAAGGTCGATCACGAGCTGGTCGGGAACGAGCTCGCCAGCGTCCATGTACTTCTTAGCCTGAATACCAAGCTCGGTTCCACCCTTGACGGCAGCACGCAGCAGGTCGCCCGTGGAGATGTGGGCGACGCCAAACTCGGCGACGAGCTCCTGTGCAACGGTGCCCTTACCGGCACCCGGAGCTCCGAGCAATACGAGGTTCATGAGCAATCCTCCTCTAGCCTATTTAAAGAATCCATCGTAATCATACATCTTGATCTGGCCTTCGAGCTTGTCGACCGTGTCGAGCACGACGCCGACCATGATGAGGATGGACGTGCCGCCAAATGCCTGGATCAGCTGATTGCCCGTGAAGGAGAAGATGATCGAAGGCACGATGGCGATGAGCGCCAAAAAGACAGCGCTGGGAAGCGTAATCTTGTTGAGCGCGTTCTTGATGTAGGCCGCGGTAGCCCTACCCGGACGAACGCCCGGAATAAAGCCGCCCTGCTTCTTAAGGTTGTCGGCCGTGTCATCGGGATTGAACACCATGGAGGTGTAGAAGTACGCGAAGAACACGATGAGGACAACGTTAAGCACCCAGTTGAGCCAACCGGTCGAAAGCGCAGAGGCAACTGCCTGAATCCAGCCGATGCCGGGGAAGAACACGGCAACCTGAGCCGGGAAGTACAGCAGCGCCGAAGCGAAGATGATCGGCACGACACCCGCGGTGTTGACCTTGATGGGCAGGTAGGTGGTCTGGCCACCCATCATGCGACGGCCCACGACGCGCTTAGCGTAGGAGACCGGAATGCGGCGCTGGCCGCGCTCAAGGAAAACAATCAGCGGGATAACCAGCAGGATGATGGCGCAGATGATCACCATAGTGATGATGCCACCGCCATTGCCCTCGGTGCTGGAGAAGATCGCCTGCGGTAGACCGGCCATGATGTTCGCAAAGATGATCAGCGACATGCCATTGCCGATACCGCGCTGGGTAATGAGCTCACCAATCCACATGATCAGCATGGCGCCCGCGGTGAGCGTGCCGACGATCATGAGGTCGAAGATGATCTCGGGAGCGGCGGCGCCATTAAAGCTGATGCCGAAGCTCTTAAAGAGGAAGAGGTAACCCACGGAGTTGAGGATTGCCAGAGCCAGGGTGAGGTAACGCGAATACTGCGTAATCTTGGTCTGACCGACCTCGCCCTCGCGGGCAAGCTCATGCAGGGAAGGCACAACGGCCTGGAGCATCTGGAGGATGATCGAGCTGGTGATGTAAGGCATGATGCCCAGCGAAAACACCGACACATAGCTCAACGCGCCGCCAGAGAAAAGATTCAGGAGGGCCATAGCACCTGCGGCGACCGAATTGTTATCGGTCGAGAAAAGGCCCAGCATCCCCTGGAAGGGAATGCCGGGCACAGGAACGTGCGCACCAATGCGGTACACGACGAGCATAGCTATGGTAAAAAGAATCTTTTCGCGCAGTTCTTTGATGCGGAAAGCATTCTTAAGACCATTTAGCACGGCAGCTCGACCTTTCCGCCGGCGGCCTCGATCTTGGCCTGCGCAGAAGCGCTGACCTTGTCGACCTTGACCGTGAACTTCTTGGTAAGCTCACCATTGCCGAGCACCTTGACGGGCTCGAACTCGCTCTTGGTGATGCGAGCGGCCTTAAGAGCGGCACCGTCGATCACAGCGCCATCCTCGAACTTACGCTCGAGACGCTCAACGTTAACAGCGGTGTACTCGATACGACGGGGATTGCGGAAGCCCGGAAGCTTGGGCAGGCGCATAGCCAGCGGAGTCTGGCCACCCTCGAAGCCGGCACCCTTGGTGCCGCCAGAGCGAGAGCCCTGGCCCTTCTGGCCGCGGCCAGAAGTGGTGCCGTGACCCGAAGAATTGCCACGGCCAACGCGCTTGCGGTTCTTGGTGGAACCGGGCGCGGGAGTAAGATCGTGAAGCTGCATTTGCTACTCCTCTACAATCTCGACAAGGTGCTTGACCTTGAAGATCATGCCGCGGACGGACTCGTTGTCAGTAATCTCGCGAACCTCGCGGATCCTGTGGAGACCGAGGGCACGGACAGTACGGACCTGGTCCTGCTTGCAACCGTTGGTGCTGCGGACCTGCTTGATCTTGATGGTGTCAGCCATGCTTAGTTCTCCTTACCGACGAACATCTCGGAGACCGTCAGGCCACGGCGAGCCGCGACGTCCTCAGGGCTGGAGAGCTCCTTGAGGCCCTCGACGGCAGCCTTGATGATGTTGAGGCCGTTGTCGGTACCGAGGGACTTGGACAGGACGTTCTTGATGCCAGCAAGCTCGAAGAGGGGACGCACAGCGCCGCCGGCGATAACGCCGGTACCCTCGACAGCGGGCTTGATGATGATGCGGCCGGCACCAAAGTGGCCGATAACCTCGTGCGGAATGGTGCCCTCTTCGGTCACCGGCACGTGGAACATGTTCTTCTTGGCATCGAGAGACGCCTTGGAGATGGCCATGGGCACCTCAGCGGACTTGCCCATGCCAACGCCGACGTTGCCCTTGCCGTCGCCAACGACGACGAGAGCGACGAGGCTCATGCGACGACCGCCCTTGACGGTCTTCGACACGCGGTTGATGTAAACGACGCGCTCCTCGAACTCGGAGGCCTCGCGCTGCTGCTTCTGATTACGAGCCATGTGCTACATACCTCCTAGAACTCGAGACCGGCGGCACGAGCACCGTCGGCGAGGGCCTTGACGCGGCCATGGTAGATACGGCCACCGCGATCGAAGGCGACCTTGGTGATGCCGGCCTCGATGGCACGCTTGCCAACGAGCTGACCGACCTTCTCCGCAGCCTCCTTGTTCGAGGTGTGGGTGCCCTTGAACTCGGCCTCGAGGGTCGAGGCAGAGACGAGCGTCAGGCTGGAGCCCTTGCTGTCGTCGATGATCTGGGCATAGATGTTGGCGTTGGTACGGGTCACGCGAAGACGCGGACGCTCGGCGGTACCCGAGATCTTGCCGCGAACACGACGCTGACGACGCTTGAGGCCTTCCAGCTTCGCCTTATGCTTGTTCATACGTAAACTCCTAAAAAGGTTGATCTTGCCAGCACCTAACGGGGTGCTGGTCTTATGCGAGTGAGTCGGTTACGACTACTTGGCGGCCTTACCCAGCTTGCGGCGGATGTGCTCGCCAACGTAGTGGATACCCTTGCCCTTGTAAGGCTCGGGAGGACGATGGCCGCGGATCTCAGCGGCGATCTGACCGACCTGCTGCTTGTTGATACCCTTGACGTTCACGTGGGTGTTGTCGGGAACCTCGAAGGTGATACCCTCGGGAGCCTCGACGATCACGGGGTGCGAGAAGCCCAGGGAGAACTCGAGGTTCTTGCCCTTCTGCTGCACGCGGTAACCGACGCCGGCGAGCTCGAGCTTCTTCTCGAAGCCCTCGGAAACGCCAACAACCATGTTGTGGATGAGGGCGCGGGTGAGGCCGTGGCGGGCACGGGTCTCACGCTCGTCGTCGGGACGGGAAACGGTGAGGACGTTGTCCTCGATGTTGATAGCGAGCTTCTCATAGACATCGAGCTCGAGCTGGCCCTTGGGGCCCTTGACGACAACGTTGTTGCCGTTGACTGCCACTTCGACTCCGGCGGGAATCTGGACAGGCTTATTACCGATACGAGACACGGTGATCTCCTTTCCTTCTACCTACCGAGCGAATTACCAGACGTAAGCGATGATCTCGCCGCCGACGTTGTGCTTGCGAGCATCGCGGTCGGTCATGACGCCATGGCTGGTGGAAATAATCGCGGTACCAAGGCCACCGCGGACGCGGGGCATGTCGGCAACGCCGGTGTACTTACGCAGGCCCGGCTTGGAAATGCGGCGGATGCCGTTGATGACCTTAGCCTTCTTGGGGCCATACTTAAGCGTGATGTGCAGAGTCTTCTGGGGAACGGTGTCCTCGACATCGTAGCCCTCGATGTAGCCCTCCTCGTGCAGAACACGAGCGATCTCGACGAGCTTCTTGCTGCTCGGCATGGAGACCGTGGCCTTGTTCACAGAGTTAGCGTTACGAATGCGCGTAAGCATATCTGCGATCGGGTCTGTAAGGTTCATACAGATTCTCCTTCGTTCTTGATGAACACGTGCTCTTGGTTCTTCGCCGCCCTTAACGGCAAAGCCTAACTAGCACGTTTTCCCTGTTCCAAACGGATGCTTGAAACGCTGGTAGTGACTTACCAGCTGGCCTTCTTAACGCCGGGAAGCTCGCCCTTGAGTGCAAGCTCGCGGAAGCAGACACGGCACAGGCCGAACTTGCGGTACACAGAGTGCGGACGGCCGCAGCGCTGGCAGCGCGTGTACTCACGAGTAGAGAACTTCTGCTTGCGATTGCACTTGACGATCATCGATGTCTTAGCCACTTATATCCTCCTCACATAGAGTATTGTTCGCCCCAAGCGCCGCCCCCTTGTGGGAACGGCGCTTATAGGGCAGGTGAACCTATTTCTTGAACGGGAAACCAAAGGCGTCCAGAAGGGCCTTGGCCTCCTCATCGGTGTTGGCGGTGGTCACGAAAGTGATGTCCATACCACGCTGGTGATCGACGGAGTCAAAGTCGATCTCGGGGAAGATGAGCTGCTCGGTGACGCCCATGGAGAAGTTACCACGGCCGTCGAAGCTCTTGGCGGAGATACCGCGGAAGTCGCGGATACGGGGGATAGCGACGGAGGTCAGACGATCGAAGAACTCCCACATGCGGTCGCCACGCAGGGTAACCTTGCAGCCGATCGGCATACCAGCGCGCAGGCGGAAGGTAGCGATGGACTTGCGGGCACGGGTGATCATCGGCTGCTGGCCGGTGATGGCGCGCAGGTCGCGCACGGCACCGTCGATGGCCTTGGAATCGGTAGCGGCCTCGCCGACACCCATGTTCACGACGATCTTCTCAAACTTGGGGATCATCATGACGTTCTCGTACTGGAACTTGTCCTGAAGCTGCTGCTTGACCTCGTTGTTGTACTTGGCCTTCAGACGCGGCACATACTTCTCTTCTGCCATTGTTCACTCCTTCTTGGGGTTTTAAGCACGGGGCGTGGCCACGGTGGGTTGTCCTCGTGCCTCCTGACTGCATCCGCGCCGCTCATGGCATTTCGCGGTTTGGACTCGACGCAGCAGGAGCCGACAAAACAATCGGTACTATACGCGCATTGGGTGCGTATTTCCAGAAAAACATCGTCTGCCTGCACAACTCCACAACTCCCTCGCACATATTGATCCCTAGGGGACGGAGGAAAACGGATCACTTGGGTCGCCTGGCCCTCTGAGTGATCCGTTTTCCGCCGCCCCCAGGGGATCAAAATGGAAGTCGCGGTGAAATAGGGACTGTTTGACGGCTTAACCGGCTTAAACAATCCGTATTTCACCGCAACTCATATATGGGGCGTTATTTTTGGCGAGGCAGGACCAGGTTGAGGACGACGGCGACAAGTGCGGCGACGGCAATGGAAGATCCGCCAAAGACGGTGTCGACCCATGCGGGGAATCCAGCGCCGGCAAGCGCGCCGGCCGTGCGCTCAATGCCCGTGCCAAAGGCGATAGAGAGACCCATGAGCGTGGTATCGCGCTGAGACAGGCCGTGGCGGGAAAACATGACCACACCGTTCATGCCGATGGTTGCGAACACGCCGATCGTGGCGCCGCCGATCACCGGCTGCGGAATGGACGTGAGCACTGCCGCGCACTTGGGCAGCAGGCCCGCGACGAGCAGAATGGCGGCTGCGAGCGTAAAGACCATACGGTTGACGACCTTGTTCTCGGCGATGATGCCCACATTCTGGCCAAAGGTTGCCGTGGGGACGCCGCCCAAAAAGCCCGAGAGCATACCGACGAGACCATTGGCGATCAATCCGCCCGAGATCTGACTATCGGTCGCGGGGGTATCGAGCGCCGCAGAGGACACGGCGGCAAACTCTCCCATAACCTGCACGGCGTTCACGATGGCCACAACGCCCACCACGGCGCACGCCGCTGGATCGAACACCAGACGATGGGCGCCAAACGCCGGTGGGGCAAACCAACTTGCAGTCGCGACAGCCGAGAAGTCGACCATGCCCAACACCGCCGCAACGACAAAACCTGCGCAGATACCGGCCAGGATGCTGCCCAGCTTGAGCGCGCCCTTGCCGTAGTTACCGACCATAAAGGTAACGACAAACGTCACGAGCGCGACGGTCCAGTTGGTAACGCTGCCAAAATCGGCCGCGCCCTCCCCGCCTGCCATGGACGCCACGGCAACCGGGCACAGCGACAGGCCAATGACAAAGATTACGGTGCCGAGCACCGGAGCTGGGAACAGAAAGCTTACGCGCTTAAACAAAAGACCGAAGAGCACGACGAGCGCGCCGCCGATAACTTGAGCGCCCAGCACGGCCTCGAAACCAAGCTCAAGACCGACCGCTTTAAGTGCCGGCACGAAGGTAAAGCTCGCGCCCATCACGATGGGCAGGCCCGAGCCGACGATGCCTTTTATGGGGAACTGTTGAAGGAAAATGTCAAGCGCCGAGAGGACCAGCGACGCCTGAATGACGGCGGCTTCCTCTTGAGGGGTAAAGCCGCAGACCGACGCGATGATGATAGCGGGCGTAACGATACCCGCGAATGCCGCCAGCACATGCTGCAGTGCATGGGGCAATACCTGCACAAACGAAACTTTTCCCGTACGCTCGAACAGGGCGTCCCCTGCCACCGACTCTGCCATTTGCGCCTCCCATACCCTAGGCAGCGGCCCTATGCCGCCCAACGGGCGGACATTATAGGGCATATGGCACAGGTAACATTTTGACCCGCATGCGACAGAGGGCTGGGGTAGCTAATTTGGGACGGGGCTCTTTTAGCTACCCAACAGTGAGCGAACGCCTCGAGATGATTTTTCTGGGACGGTGATTTAAAAATCATTGCGTACCTAATGATTTTTAAATCCCCGTCCCAGAAAAATCATCGAGCAGGCAGGGTAGCTAAAAGAGCCCCGTCCCAAATTAGCTACCCCTGGGATGCGACTAGCGCTTGCGGGGGACGAGCTTGGTGCGACGCAGATGGATCATCTCGGCGGCGATGGAGATGGCGATCTCTTCGGGGTCCTCGGCCTGAATGGCAACGCCGATCGGCAGGTGCAGCTCGTCGATCTGGTCCTGCGTAAAGCCCTCCTGCTCCAAGCGAGCCCGCACAAAGGCCGTCTTGCGGCGCGAACCCAGGCAACCCAAATAGGCGGGCTTGGCGCGCAAGGCCTGAATCACCACATCGATATCGGACTTGTGGCCCGCCGTGGCGACGACTACCAGATCGCGCGGACCGATGGGGCATTGCTCGTCCAGGTTCTTGTAGTCGACCAGACGACGGTCGTAGACGCCGGGCACCCATTCGCGTGTCAACGTGCCGGGGCGGTCATCGCACGCCACAACGGCAAAGCCCGCCGCCGTGAGCACGCGCGCCGTCGCGGCGCCCACGTGACCGCAGCCAAAGATGTAGGTCAGGCCCTCGGGGCAAAGCGTCTCGATGTGCGCCGGGGGAATCTCGGAGGCGGCGTTGGTGTAGGTGACCTTACTCCCCTCTTCCGTCAGCGAAAGCCCGGGGCAGCCCACAATGGTGCGGCGCGACTCCTCGCCATGGTATTCGGCAGCGTCGCCTTCGAGCGCGCTTGCGATAAACGGTTCAAAGTCGATGACGAAGTCGCCGATGCGTCGATACGCCAAGACGTCGGCAACCGACTGGAACAACGGCGCCTGCGATGCATCCAGATGCAGATAACACAGGCAGATGGCTCCGCCGCAGATCATGCCGGTATCGGAGTTCTCGCCGCCCATGGTGTAGCGGACCAGGCGCGACTGCCCTGCAGCCAACAGCTCGCGCGCCTCGTCCAGCGCAAAGAGTTCGATCTTACCGCCGCCGATGGTACCCGCTTGGCTGCCATCGGCAAAGACGGCCATCCAGGCGCCCACGCCGCGCGGCGATGACCCTGCCGTGCCGGCAACTACCACCAGCTCGCACGTCCTACCAGCCTTCAGAGCGCCAAGCGCAGCATTCACCACATCGAGCTTTTCCATCGTCGCTTCCTATCCCCTAAAAACGTCGGTGAACATAGCGAGCGCCTCGAGTACGCCGCCGCCGACCGACGTCGCCTTGTCCGAAATATAGTTGATATAGCTGGCATCGCCGCGTGGATCGACATCGGCACATTTAAAGCCCTCGGTCACCAGAACGCCGTCGGCCAAAAGGCCGCGCAAGCAGCCGTCAATCTGCGTGACCATGGGCGTATCGCCCGCATACCCAATCACATCACCGGCACTCACGATGTCGCCGATCGCGCGGTCGGACCTAAACACACCGGCGGCGGGGCTGTGGATAACGCGCTCCTTGCCATAGCCGGCGATGACACCCGGCACGCCCGTATTGGGCTGGGGCGAGCCCTGGGTGATGACGCGGCCGAGGAAATGACCGCGCATGGTCTCGACCACGGCATCGCAATCGAGCGGCGCGGTAAAGCCCGGTCCTACGGCGATGACGACAGGCGCCATATCGCGCGTGGTGCCCAAGTTGCGCTTGGCCAGGATCGCGTCGACCACGGCAGCGGGCTTAAGTTCGCCGAGCATCTTGGCCTGGGGATCCACCACAACGGCGACATCTCCGGCCTGGGTAATTGCAAGCGCCTCTGCCGGCGTCTGCGCCAAGCGAGCGCGAATGCCCTCAACCTGAACCTCGCCCAGGCGAATGGCCTCGCAAAAACTGATTGTGCGACGGATGCACGTGGGAACCGCGATATCGGCCATGACAACCGACACGCCGGCGCGCACCAAACGGGCGGCGACGCCCGTGGCGATATCGCCGGCGCCGCGAACATAAACGAGCATTTCCGGGGCACCTCCCTGTGCTACGGTTTGAGCAGAGCAAAAGCGGTTCGACCGCTACTCTAATGATTATTTATTATCACAGTATTATACGGCGGTGAACAGATGGAAACGGTTAGCGGCAATCTCTCCTCGGCGCTCAGGATCGAGCCGGGCATTACCGCGATTATCGGCAGCGGCGGCAAGTCGACCTTGCTAAAGGCGCTCGGCCTTGAGCTTATGCGCGCGGGCGGCCGCGTGCTCCTCTGCACCACCACGCATATGTTTCCCGTCGCCGGCGTGCCATGGGACGGGTCGAGTCGTCGCCTGGACGCCGCACCTTGGAAGCCGGGCGCCGCACATGTCCCCGGTTGCACCTGCGAGGCCTGCGCGGGCCTTGCGCGGGGAAGCATCTGCCAAGCAGGTGTCTTGGACCCCGAGACGGGCAAGCTCTCTGCCCCCGCCGAGCCGCTCGGCGGGCTGGCACAGCGCTTTAACTACGTCTTGGCCGAGGCGGACGGCAGCAAGCGGCTCCCGCTCAAAGCCCACGCCGCCTGGGAGCCGGTGATTCCCTCTGGCACGGTCAACATCGTCTGGATCGTCGGCGCCTCGGGGCTCGACAAGCCCATCAACGAAGCCGTCCACCGCCCCGCGCTCTTTTGCGAGCGTTGCGGCTGCGAGCCCACCGACATCGCCACGCCCGAGCGCGTCGCCCAGGTGCTCAATGCCGAGATGCAGGCGCTGAGGCTCGACACCGCGCACGTCATACTCAACCAAGTCGACACGCTCAGCGACCCGGCTATGGCCGCCCGCTTCGAAGCAGCCCTCGGCCGCCCCGTCGTCGCCACCAGCCTCCAGGGGTAGCTAATTTGGGACGGGGCTCTTTTAGCTACCCCATGTTGAGAGAAAAATCATCAGGTAGGCAGGGTAGCTAAAAGAGCCCCGTCCCAAATTAGCTACC
Organism: Collinsella sp. LCP19S3_F2; assembly: GCF_052121015.1. Classification (NCBI taxonomy): domain Bacteria; kingdom Bacillati; phylum Actinomycetota; class Coriobacteriia; order Coriobacteriales; family Coriobacteriaceae; genus Collinsella; species Collinsella sp. LCP19S3_F2. The sequence goes on along the minus strand of NZ_JBQKFA010000003.1, from coordinate 30,956 downwards.
CTGGCGGCACCCCCTGCTAGCGGGGCACGTAGCGACCGGGCTGGGCTCCGGTGGGCTCGCCATCGCGCGCCACCAGCACGCCGTTGACGTAAACGGCCTTGGCGCGACCATGCGCCTCAAAGCCCTCGAGCGGCGTGTAGTCCACAGCCTGATGCTGCGTCGCCGCGTGAATGGTCCAGCGCGCCTGGGGATCCCACACGCACACGTCGGCATCGGAGCCCTCGGCAAGACAGCCCTTGCGCGGGTACATGCCAAACACGCGCGCCGGGTTCTCGCTCATCAGGCGGCAGAGGTCCTCGGGGCCCAGCTGCCCCTCAAAGCTCGTAGCAATCGCGACAGGACGATGCTCCACGCCGGGCCCGCCGTTGGGAATCGCGCGGAAGTCGTCGCGCCCGCGGTCCTTTTGCCCGTGCAGATTAAAGCTGCAGTGGTCGGTGGCGATAGTATCGATCTCGCCGGCCACAAGTGCCTCGCGCAGAGCCGCACGGTCGCCGGCATGGCGCAGTGGCGGACTCATCACATACTTGGCACCCGCAAAGCCGTCCTCTCCCTGCTCCAGATAGCAGGTGTCGTCGAGCATCAGATACTGAGGACAGGTCTCGACATAGATGTTCTTCTGCCCGCGCGCCTTGGCAGCGCGAATGGCCTCGAGCCCCAGCTTGGTCGAAAGATGCACCACGTTGACCGGAGCGTCCCCTGCCAAGTGCGCCAGATACAGCAGACGGCTCACGGCCTCGGCCTCGCACACGTCCGGCCGGCTGAGCGCATGCCCCTCGGGCCCATGAATCCCCTGCTCGTACACGCGCTTCTGCAGTTCATTCACCAACGTGCCGTTCTCGCAATGCACGCACAGGATACCGCCCACGCGCTTGAGCTCCTCGAGCACCTCGAGCGTCTCGGCATCGTCCAAGCGCAGGTGGTCGTAGGCAAAGTAGGTCTTGAACGACGATACACCCGCCTCGCGCATGGCCGAAAGGTCGGCGCGATTGCGCTCATTCCACTCGGCGAGTGCCATATGAAAAGCGTAGTTTGCCGTGCAGGTGCCGTCGGCGCGGCGATGCCACTCGGCAAAGGCATCGGGCATGGTCACGCCGCGATCGGCCGTCGCGTAGTCCACGATGGTCGTCGTACCGCCGCAGGCAGCCGCGCGCGTACCGGTCTCAAAGCTATCGGCCGTCCAATCCATGCCAGTCCAGCACTGCATGTGCGTGTGGCCGTCGATAAAGCCGGGGAACACCCAGCAGTCGGTGGCGTCCTGGACGGTATCGCCCTCGGCCGGCTCGATTGATGCGGCAATCCGCACAATCTTGTCGCCCTCCATGGCAAGATCGGCGCGGCGAAGCCCCTGGGGCGTCACGAGCGCGCCGTTTTTGATGATGATCATGTTGCTCCTTATTGATTCATACAGTTGGCCACGCGATCAAAATACGAGCAGGCCGCGATATGCTCCGTTATGCGTCGCTGTCCCTTGGCGGTATCGACGTCCCACAGCTCGTAGGCACGCGCCTCGACCAGCACCACGTCGGTGCGGTCCTTGAGGATCGAACCGCCGCCGTCCTTGCCCTCAAGACACATAAGCGCATCGAACAGTTCCGTCGGAAAGAGCACCGGGCTCGAAGGCTCACCGTTGCACGCAAGACGTACCGGGTGCTTGCGGCCGTGCTCGTCAAACGCGCGAACCATGGCCTCAAAAGAATCCGCGCTCACAAGCGGCTGGTCGCCCGGCAAAAAGAGGCAACCTTTCCAGTTGTGATCGACTCCCCACGAAAGGCCCGCACGGACGCTTTCGCTGCGCAGCTCACCCTCGTGCAGCGCGCACGGGCAATGCTTGTCCTCGCAAATCTGAGCAACCTCGGACCAACGCGTCGAAACCACAACGTCAAAGCCCCGGGGAACCGAATCGATGGTCCGGGCAATCAGCGGCTCGCCATAGATATCGGCAAGCATCTTGTTAGAGCCAAACCGCTTGCCCTCGCCCGAAGCCATAATGACGCAACCAAGTTTCATCTTCGCAAACCTCCCCTGGTTGCCTTGGACACCATAGTTGCTATACCCACCATACCAAGCTCGCACTCCGTCGGAACAGGCGCACGCTCGTTTTTCCAGCGAGCGCCCCTCGGCTCTCTGTAACACAAAGGAGGGCATCCCGCAGCGCAGGACACCCTCCTCTACATCAGTACGATATGCCTACTCGGCGTTGTCAGTAAACGTGGTACCGGTCTTGCCGGCAAGGCCATCGCGCGCCTTCTCGAGCAGCGTGATGAGCGCCGTGCGGCCCGGCTTGCTCTCGGCAAACGTCGAGGCGGCCTGAACCTTGGGCAGCATGGAGCCGCGACCGAACTCGTTGGCCTCGGACAGACGCTTAACGTCGGCAGCGGTCAGCGTGTCGAGCCACTGCTCGTGGTCGGTGCCAAAGCCAATGGCAACCTTCTCCACAGCCGTCAGGATGATCAGGGCATCGGCGTCGAGCTGCTCAGCGAGCTTCTCGGCCGCAAAGTCCTTATCGATGACGGCGGCAGCGCCCTTAAGGTGGTTGCCCTGGGACTTGGTGACGGGAATGCCGCCACCGCCGCAGGAGATCACCACATGGTTGGACTCGACGAGCGACTTGATGGTGTCGAGCTCGACGATGTTCACGGGCTTGGGCGAGGCAACCACGCGACGGAAGCCCTGCTTCTCGTCGTGGATGAACTGATAGCCGCGGTCGGCCTCCAGCTCCTTGGCCTCGGCCTCGCTCATCCACGGACCGATCGGCTTGACCGGGTCGGCAAAGGCCGGGTCGTCCGCCGCAACCTCGACCTGGGTGAGCACGGTGGCGACACCCTTGTCGATATTGCGGTCGAGCATTTCCTCGCGCAAGGCGTTTTGCAGGTCATAGCCAATGTAGCCCTGGCTCATGGCGCCGCAAACGGACAACGGGCAGGGAATGTACTTCTGAGGGTTAGAGCGCGTGAGCTCGGCCATCGCATTGGCGATCATGCCCACCTGGGGGCCGTTGCCATGTACGACGACGACCTCGTTGCCCTCCTCGATCAGGTCGACAATGGCCTTGGAAGTCGTCTTGACGGCCTCCATCTGTTCGGGAAGGTTGGCGCCGAGGGCGTTTCCGCCCAAGGCGACAACAATACGCTTAGCCATTTCTCAGCCCAGCTTTAGGCCTGGAACCAACGGGCGGTGTTTCGCTCGTCGAGGGCCTTGAGGGTGGCGGCGGGATCGGCAACCTTCTGCAGGAACATCATGGCAGCAATGGCATACGGCTTGTAGCTGGCCTCCTTGTACATGCCCACGCGGTGCATGTCGAAGACGTCGGCGTTGACCTCGCCGTGCTCGCAGGAGACACCGGAGATGTCGGCGGGCAGCGGGTGCATAAAGATGGTGTCCTGGCCGTTGGCAGTCTTCTCCATGAGCTCGGTCGTGGAGCACCAATCCTGGTGCGTGGCGTTCTGGGCAAGCAGCTCCTTCTCGAGCGCTGCGATGCCGGCGTCGTCGCCCTCGGCGTACAGGTTGGTGCGCTTCTCCATGGCGGCAAACGGAGCCCAGCTCTTGGGAATCACGATGTCGGCACCCTCGAAGGCCTCGGCCATGGTGTTGACCTGCTTAAAGGTGGTGCCGGACTCGGCGGCATAGCCGCGGGCGCGCTCGACGACCTCGGGCATGAGGTCGTAGCCCTCGGGGTGAGCCAGGGTGACGTCCATGCCAAAGCGGGGCAGCAGGCTGATCAGCGACTGCGGGCAGGACAGCGGCTTGCCGTAAGAGGGCGAATAGGCCCAAGTGACGGCAACCTTCTTGCCCTTGAGGTTCTCGAGACCGCCAAACTCGTTGATGAGGTAGAGCATGTCGGCAGAGGACTGCGTGGGGTGGTCAGAATCGGACTGCAGGGAGATGAGCGTGGGACGGTGATCCAGAACGCCGTCCTCGTAGGCCTGCTGCACGGACTCGGAGACCTCGGCCATGTAGGCGTCGCCCTTGCCGATGTACATGTCGTCGCGGATGCCGATGACATCGGCCATGAAGGAGATCATGGTAGCGGTCTCGCGGACGGTCTCGCCGTGGGCGATCTGGGACTTCTTCTCGTCAAGGTCCTGCAGCTCAAGGCCAAGCAGGTTGGCGGCCTTAGAGAAGGAGAAGCGTGTACGGGTGGAGTTGTCGCGGAACAGCGAGACAGCAAGACCGGAGTCGAAGATCTTAGACGAAACGTTGTTCTCACGCAGCTCGCGCAGGGCGTCGGCGACGATGTAGAGAGCCTTGAGCTCATCGGTGGTCTTGTCCCAGGTGTGCAGGAAGTCGCTGCCGTACATACCCTTAAAATCGAGGCCGTTCAGCTGCTCGACGAGCTCGGTAAACTTAGCGTCCATGTAAATATCCTTTCTAAAGGTGAAGCGATCGCAATGAGTAGATGTGCTCCGGCATGCGCGTGTGGCTAGAACATGCAGAGCACCATGACGAGGACCCGCCACCGTTGAGGAAGCATGGGAGATAACGACCGCGGGCCCCAAGTCAACAGGGGGTGCCGGGGACACGAGCGGCCCCCGGCTCAACAAAATCGAGGAATGGGACTAATCGATCTTGTTGTTGGTCAGACCGGCGCGGAACACGGTGGCGTCGCCATCGGCCTGGCTCGGATCGTAGAGGTTCAGGGCAGCAACGTACATGGCGGCAGCGGTGACCAGGTCGTCCTTGTAGGTGACCTCGTTGGGAGCGTGAGCCTGAGACTCGGCACCCGGGCCAAAGCCCACGCAGGGGATGCCGTAACGGCCCTGGATGGAGACGCAGTTCGTGGAGAAGGTCCACTTGTCGCACAGCGGGCGACCGGTGCGCTTGTCCATGCTGGGCTCGCAGCCGATACGCTCGTCACCAAACATGGCCTTGTGGGCGTCGACGAGGGCCTTGACGTGCGGAGCGGTCTCCTTGTTGATCCACGTGGGGAAATAAGCCTCGGTCTCGTAGACCTCGCCGGTCCAGGACGGACGGTCGTACATGTACATGGAGACCTTCACGTCGTCGCCGTACTTCTTGGCGGCCGGCAGGTTGCGGATCTCGTCCAGGCAGGACTCCCAGGTCTCACCGGCGGTCATGCGACGGTCGATGGAGATGGCGCAGGAGTCGGCCACGGCGCAGCGGCTGGGGCTGGTGTAGAAAATCTGGCTGACGGTGCAGGTGCCGCGGCCCAGGAAGCGAGCATCCTCGTAGTGCTCGGGGTTGTACTTGGGGTCGAGCATCTTGACGAGACCCTTGATGTCGGTCGACTCGTCGCAGCCGTTGTTGTTGAGGGCACGGACGTCGGCGATGATGTCGGCCATCTTGTAGATGGCGTTGTCGCCGCGGTCGGGAGCGGAGCCGTGGCAGGAAGTGCCGTGAACGTCGACGCGGATCTCCATGCGGCCGCGGTGACCGCGATAGATGCCGCCGTCGGTGGGCTCGGTGGAAATGACGAACTCGGGCTTAATGCCGTCCTTGTTGTAGATGTACTGCCAGCACATGCCATCGCAGTCCTCTTCCTGGACGGTACCGACGACCATGATCTTATAGCCCTCGGGGATAAGGCCCATGTCCTTCATCATCTTGGCAGCGTAGGTAGCAGAAGCCATGCCACCCTCCTGGTCGGAGCCGCCGCGACCGTAGATGATCTCGTCGGTCTCGTAGCCCTCATAGGGATCGGCGTCCCAGTTCTCGATGTTGCCGATGCCGACGGTGTCGATGTGGGAGTCGATGGCGATGATCTTGTCGCCCTCGCCCATAAAGCCCATAACGTTGCCCAGGCCGTCGACCCTGACCTCGTCATAGCCGAGGTTCTCCATCTCGGCCTTGATGCAGGCGACAACCTCGCCCTCCTCGCAAGACTCAGAGGGATGGGAGATCATAGCGCGCAGGAAACGCGTCATATCAGCACGGTGGGACTCAGCAGCAGCCTTGATAGCGTCGAAATCGAGTTCTTTAGCCATAACAGTCAACCTTTCTACAAGGGTTTACCTACAGGTAGATATTTCAGATAGATCACTTGTGCCAAGCAGCGTGAGGTCGAGTACCCGGCAAGCAAGTCAACGAAGGGTGGCGGAGCATATGTTTGCTCCGTCGCGAGTTCCGCACGCAAAGGAAAGCACTTAATGTGCTTTCCGTCTTGCGCAGGACTGTTCGAGCAGCGGAGTAAACATATGCTCCGCCACCCGGACAGGTCGTCCTGCTAGCAGGTGGGGTACTCGCCCTCCCAGACGATGCGACGGTACTGATCCGGATCCGTGTCGCCCTCGGTGGAGAAGCAGAGCACGGAGCTCGTCTTGTCCAGGCCGATGAGCTCCTTGAGCTCGGCGTACTCGGGGTCGAGCATGATGGTCTCGACCAGGCCGGTGGTCACAGCGCCGGACTCGCCGGAGATAACGCGCGGGTCGCCCTTCTCGGGAGCGCCCAGGGTGCGCATGCCGCGAGCGGTAACCCAGTCGGGGCAGGACACGAAGGCGGTGGCGTGGTTGCGCAGGATATCCCAGCCCAGGATGTTGGGCTCGCCGCAGCACAGGCCGGCCATGATGGAGGGCATGTCGCCGTCCACGATGCGCGGGTCGCCGTCGCCGGCGGCAGCGCCCTTGTACAGGCAGGCGGCAGGCGCGCACTCGACCACGACGAATGTGGGCGGGTTATCGGGATACAGGTTGGTGAAGTAGCCCACCACGGCGCCGGCCAGCGAGCCTACGCCAGCCTGGACAAAGACGTGCGTCGGGCGGTTGATGGCCATCTCGCGCAGCTGCTCGGCAGCCTCGGAAGCCATGGTGCCGTAGCCCTCCATAATCCAGGACGGGATCTTCTCGTAGCCCTCCCAGGCGGTGTCCTGGACGATGACGCCGCGCTCGCAGGCGTCGGCCTCGGCGGCGGCCATGCGCACGCACTCGTCGTAGTTGACCTCTTCGATGGTCACCGTGGCGCCCTCGGCGGCGATGTTATCAAAGCGGGGCTTGGTGGAACCCTTGGGCATGTGCACAACAGCCTTCTGGCCCAACTTGTTGGCAGCCCAAGCCACGCCGCGGCCATGGTTGCCGTCGGTGGCGGTAAAGAAGGTGGCCTGGCCAAAGTCCTTGGCAAGCTGATCGGAGGTCAGGTAATCGAAAGTGCACTCGGCAACGTCCTTGCCGGTCTCGTCGGCAATGTAGTTGGCCATGGCAAACGAACCACCCAGGACCTTAAAAGCATTAAGGCCAAAGCGATAGCTCTCGTCCTTGACGCACAGATTGGACAGGCCCAGGCGCGCGGCCTGGCCGTCCAGGCGGGCAAGCGGAGTGACGGTGTACTGGGGGAACGACTGGTGGAAGGCGCGGGCCTTCTTCACGTGGTCGAGGCTCATGATTCCCATGTGCTTGTCATCGCTCTTGGGCATCGTGTTGCCCGCCCACTGGATCTTATCGGCCATACGGTGAACTCCTTAAGTCCTCTCTTGCCGGCCCCCGCATACGCGTTTCAGCCCATTCCCATTCATGCGACTGAACTTTTATGTGGATGCCAAACAAAAAGTTTGTTAGCAATGTTCTATCATACTTTTTGATTGGTAAACCTAACAAATTGTTTGTTGCCGTAATCGGTACCTTTTCCCCGACGAACGGTCACATAACGCAGCGGCACTTTCGTTATTTGCGAACAAGTGGGGTTTATGGCAAAGTGTGCCCAAACTAATTTTTAGGAAGGCACCCATGACCCCCGCACAGATTGAGTTTTATAAGCGCCTTGCACACGGCCTAGCGCTCCAGTTTGGCCCCAACTGCGAAGTCGTCGTCCACGACCTGGAGACCGAGGACGTGGATCACTCCATCGTGGTGATCGAAAACGGCCATGTAAGCGGGCGCAAACTGGGCGACGGTCCCAGCCATATTGTGTTTGAGTCCATGCACGAGGACGCCACCGACGTGCACGACCGCGAGCCATACCTCACCAAAACCGCCGATGGCAAGCTGCTTAAGTCCTCGACCATCTTTATCCGCAACGACGAGGGCAAGCCTGTCGGCATTTTGGGCATTAACTTTGACATTACGCTCATGAAAGCTTTTGAGCGCTCGCTCGATGCCTTTACCGGCACCGACGGCACGGGCTACACCGAGCCCGAGCCCATTACCAAAACCATCGGCGACTTGCTCGAAGATCTGCTGCGCGAGTGCGAGCAATACGTGGGCAAGCCCGCAGCCCTTATGACCAAAGATGAGCGCATTCGCGCCATTGGCTACCTCGACCGTCGCGGCGCCTTCCTCATTTCCAAGTCGAGCGAGCGTGCCTGCGAGTTCTTTGGCATCTCTAAGTACAGCTTCTATAGCTACCTCAACGAGGCCAAGGCGGCGGCCGGCGACAAGTAGGCAACTCGGCCGGATCGCCCCTCCCCTTTTGGGCGTGAGTTCTGGAATGCACGAATCCAAGACTCGGCCGCAAGGCAAGTTCCATATAATCGAAGGGCTAGACAGTTCGAAAGGATGGAACAAGATGGGGTCGAACAACGCATTACGCAACGGCCGCGGAGGCTTCGCTTCTGGCGCCAGGCATGCGAAACGCGTGTTTGACGAGGGCGAAGACGATCTGTTTGCGTTGAGCCTCGACGACGTGATGAGCGATCGCCCCTGGACAGCCGACGAGCCCATGAGCGGCAAAACCCATTCGGCAGGCGATCCTTCCGAGACGGCATCGTTTATCGCCGCGGCGCAGCATCTTGCGCCCGAACCGCCCGTTGCAGATCTCGACGACTTTGCGACCCGTCAGTTTGCCTTCGATTCCTGGGCTGATGCCGATCTGGACGAAACATCTGCCGGCGCGCCGACGCTCGGCGAGCCGGTAAATCCGCTTGTCGCCGCGTCCGCTTCCAGATACGAGCCGGACGACCATGCGCAAGCTATACCCACATCCTCATACACCGATAGCCACACTGATAACGACGATTATTATGGCGACTACTACGCCGCGGAAGAGGCGCCGCGCTTTTTGGATTTCAATCCAGTAGCAAAGATTGTCTTTATAGCGATTGTCGTAGTGCTGCTTGGCGTCATTGCGTTTGAGGGATTCCAGCTGTTCCGCAGCCCCGTCGAGTCCGAATCGGCAACGCAGCAAAAAGAGGACGACAACGACTACTTGGATATCAACAACCTCAAGGGCGACCCCAACGACGGGGACGAGTAGCGGGGGCTGAGGGCGGCTGAAACGTCCATATGTAGCACCGGCTTCTACGTGCTGTTTTGTTATCCGGTTACACTTTTCCGAATGTTGAGACCGTCAGATTCGACACTTTTCCGTACTTTCTTACGGCCGATTTCGACACTTTTCCGAATGTTGGCCGAATAATTGCCGCGTAATCAAGCGCCGTCTGCACATCATTTCGCAGGCGCGCTTGATTTGTGTCCGCGCGCGCTGATAGACTCCATCGTGCCCGCAAGGAGCGGGCGCGTTTTATCCAGAGTCGGGGTAGAGAGTTGGCTCCACGATCCCGACGCCAACCGGCCAAGAGGCACGGTGGCCCTGCCAACATCGATGAAAGGAGTCCGTATGAACAATTTCTCCGTGCGCAGTGAGCGCAATTTCCACAACTTGGCAGCCAAGCCAAAACGAATGCATCTTCTGGACAAGCCGAGCGGCTATGCCTCGGCCATGGTCAAGAGCAGCCTCTCCCACCAGATGCGCTTTACCGTGCAGGTGCTCGAGGAAGAGCTCTGCGCTGCCGGCGACCCGCACGTGCTGCAGATCAAGCTGCTCGGAGACGATTCACGCGAGCCGTCTAGCTGGAAGCTCTTCGCCGACGGCGTGTGCGTTGCGGACGGATCTGGCACCTTTGCCCGTGAGTGCTTCTGCGAGGGCGCTGAGGTGTTTTTGGACCTGTGCCGCGACGCCGTGTGCGCGGCCGAACTGCGCCAGTGGAGCCAGAGGGAGTACGAGCTGCTGAGTGCCGCGCGCGGGATTGCGGGGATGTAGGCAGACGCAGGCGGCGTGCAGCCGTTGCACGCCGCCGCCCAGGCCACACGATGTCAAAAGACTGGCACTTGTGTATGCCTTTTGACAGTCCGAAAGCGCTAGCGAAGTTCATTGATGCCGTGGCTAGATACGCAGCAGTAAAGAGACGTTGAATACAAAAAGAGGCCTCCCATCTCTAACACAACCAGAAATGGGAGGCCCTTCATATCCGAAGCCCCTCTCAAGCAAGGCAATTGTAAGTCAGCCTATTCTGCATCCTTAAACTGAACTTCGTACTTCTCGCCCATCCGCTCACCAATTCCAGTGACGTACTGGCTCAAGAGAGTTTTAGCTCTTTCACGGGCGCTGTTCATCAATGCTGAATTGCCCTCGGCACTTTTTATCATTTCATTTTGGGCTTCTTCAAGCGCAGCAGACTGGTCAACTGTCGTAATAGGAGTTAACAACCCGGTATCGCTATAGATATCGGAAAAGGTGCTCTCGTCGGCTTGGGGCTGACCGAGGACCTGCGCATTAGGGACCGTGATAGTTACGACATTGTTCTCGTCCGGCCTACTGAGATCTACCTTGGAGACGTCAACGCCCAGTTGCACCGTTCCGTCATACTCGAACCACGCTTTCTTGTATCCCACGTTTATCCCAAACAACATATTGGTGCCGTCGTTATAGATTTCCGCGACGTTATGGAATCTGCACTCAACGGTAGCAAGCTCGGCAATCTTCGTATAATCCGAAAAATCAGGCTCTTCGTCTTTTTTTGCGCAACCCGAAAGCCCAGTAAGTGACAGCGCCGCCACGAGGGCAAAGCATACCAACCATGGTTTACGCATTGGAGTCAGCCTCCCCCTTGTAATCGGCCAACGGTTTGAAATCAAGCTCGTACTCACCCTCGATAAGCGGCAGCGTCAGCGCCTTTACGGTATCCCGCAAGCTCGCGTCCGCCTGTTTTTTAATCTCCTTTTTATCAACTTCGTCTGCGGCATCTTTGCGACAAAGTGACAGAACATCTTTTATATCTGCAGTTGCGTTTTCGGGAAGGTAGCCAAACTTACTATTGTCGAGCTGAGGCTCGCCAACCTGCGCTTTGGGGAGATAGGCGGTAACGACCTTATTCTCTTCGTCGATGCCAAACTGGATGTCGCTCATCGTAAACGATGCACGAATGTGAGCCTCGTATTTAACGCGATATTCCACGCGATCCATCCAGAGGAACCTGCCGTGTTTCTCGACGATGCCGTGGTAGGTGTAATCAACCGTAGAAAGACTGTCGATATCTACAGCAGACTTAAGATCCGATGTCGTGAGGTACTGAGTTTCGTCGTTATCGAGCATTGAAGGGAGGATGAAGCCGAAAAATCCGACAAGGGTCACCGCTATGACCACGACCAAAGCGATCTTTACCTTGGTCGACAGCTTTCCAAAAAACTTGGCAACCTTCTTACCCCACTTGTCATTCGCCTCGACCACTTCTTTTCGAGACACTTCCACACGCTCATCATGCCCGGAGGTACATTCGGACTGAACGCCCCTCTCATGTTTGCTATGTTCCAAAACACGCCTCACTCATACCGTTGAGTAGTAATCTGCTGGTAGAATTCTATCAGCAGTTATTGAACTCATTTCTTCCAGTTCGGCAGGAGGCAAAATGAAGCAGTTGTATGCAGTTTTGGCAGTTGTGATTGCGTTGATAGCCCTCATTCTTCTCGCCAGCACCATTGGCATTATCAGCATCAGGCTTTAGCTCGCCATCAGATACCTCGCACCCATCCCTCAGCAGATTCAGCCTCAGCCTTCAAATTAGGCAACCACAACGGCATGCGCAACGTCTGCGGGCTCACCGAGATCGGTGAGCCCGCTTTCCGCAATCTGGTTGCCAAAATGTCGGTGGTCAGAATCTCCCGAGTCAATCACGAGCGATGAGCGAACATAGACAGCTGCAGAGAGCTCGAACGCTTGACGTACGAGAGTGTAGAAACCCATATCTCGAATATAGCGGCTCTTCTATGCCGCTCTCAAAAGTATCCCTCGTTGGGTATTCAGACACTCCTTCAGTCCCTCAATATCGTTCGGCTTCTTTTCGAACAGGCCGAGAATGACGTTAGGTGCCTTCTCACCATTTGCCTTCGAAAGACGCTCTGTGTAGTCGCGCACGGACTTAACAATGTCCTCAAACTGCTCGCCCTTAATTTCGACCGAAAAGCCTTCCTTACCGCCATTAAGGGCAGTTATGGCGCCTTCCAACCTGTCAATCATCTCGATTGTGAGTTCGCCATCCCCCAAAGCCTTAAGGTATTCCGAGAATGTGGAGTTAAAGTCTGCCATCTGCTTCTTTCGCATCGCGTCTTCTTTGCTGTGGCGCACATGAGTCATTCCCGCATAGATGCCTCCGCCGACCGCAGCTACGCCCGCAACCGCAAGCGCGGCTATAGCAACTTTCTTGTTCTGCTTCGCAAGCTGAACTGCCTGGTCAGCTATGCGCAGCGCTTTGTTGGCCCCATTTTGAACATCTGCAGGCTTAAGATGCCGAACAATATGACCAGCGCCATCGCGCACAACACCGCCCCATTGGACATACTTACCAGTAGCTAGGCCCACCGCTATTTCTGCGGGAACTTCGAAAGCAACCTGTTGAATCATGGCAATGTCTCCTTTTATGCTGGCCACCAGATACGGGTGAGCGGAAGAATGGAACGGGTATCGTCATCGGTCTTGTCATAGATTTCGACATAGTGCCGCACGAAGGCATCCAGATCGAGTAGTCGAACGGGAATGTTCGCGCGATCGGCCTCGTAGCGCGCCTCTTTCGTAAAGCCCCCAGTTGACACATACAGTCCACGGTCGCCTGCGCGAAGGCCACCGATAAAAGCACGGACTGCCGGAGCGCCCATGGCGCCCTTACGGTGTTTGACCTCAGCGACAATACGAGGCGATTCCAATCCGAGAGCATCCGGAGACGCCACCACATCGCGACCACCATCAGGACCCTTGGGCATAACGCGAGCGCAGTAGCCCATGGCCTTGAGCAAGCCCGCTACCAAGCGCTCCATATCCTCCCAATCGAGCTGGTTAACGCGATCTTTAATGAGCTCAATACCATTGTCATAGGTTGCTGCGAGGGTTTCTTCGTCATTTGTCGCGTTGTTATCATCGATGGCGGAATCATTCGAAGGCACCGCCGACTTATCCTTTGCGGCGTTCATGAGATCGGCCATAACTTCATCAGACACGGCAAAGATGGTTTGGATGCCGCCAAGTGAATTCTTAGAAGAAGGCGAGAGCACGTCACGTGGAGCGGTTTCACCCCATTTGACGTCTCGCGTGTAGGTCACTCCGTCCATATCGCAGACGGCAACGCAGGGGCCAGTGATAACGCCAAGGTGATAAAGGCGGCTCTCTGGATCGTACATGACAACAGTCAAGCCCGTCGTCATATCGTGCGCAAAGCGGTAAACCTGGCCAACACCCGCCGCGACTTTACCCTTGCTGTCACCGGGATGCGCCTGGCCATATGCCGCCCTAATCTGTTCGCGATCCATAGCGGCAATATCGGCACCATCGAAATCCCAACCGATACCTATGACGCCGCGCTCGAGCCAGTCGGACGCATATACGCCGCCGCGCCCCGCACGAATCATCCAAGCACCCACGCGAAACCTGCCTTCCCGCCATAGCGCATCTGTGTTGTGACACCATGGCTTAACTCAAAACCCCAAAGATCACTTCGACGACATTCGCTGCATTGGCAAATGACAACAAGCGGCCCTATTACTCGCTCACCTTCATATAGGTGAGCTCAAATGCCTTTACGCGACGCATTTCGGGTAGGCGGTTCTCGATGCTAAAAGCGTTGCCGCTGTCGAAGCGTTGCCAAATATCCAACCCGCGATCGAGCAGGATGTCCCATTTGCCATCGATCTTGAGATGTCGCGCATGAAGCGTACCGCTGCGATCAATCTCCCAAGTAAAATCAAGGCCCAAGGGAGACATGGACTCCCTGATTTGCTCCAGGTATTCCTCCTGCTTGGAATCGGGGTATTCGTCGGGAGCTGTAATCAGATGCACCTTTACCGAAGTCACGTCAAACTTGCAATGGCGCACGACCACTTCGAGCAGTTCCATTACGTTGCGACATTGATGGAACGTGCGCACGTACGGATCAATAATCTCGACATTCTGCGCTCCCTCCAAGTAAGCACCAAAGAGCTTCTCATAGGAAACACCACGCTGATTCTCGCGCAGGGCAATGTGTCCAGCTCCAGGCTTACGCACCGCTGGCTTCGGCTGAGGCTGCGCTGCGGGAGCAGTTTCAGCCTCAGTAGGCACGACAGACGCATCAACGGGCGCCTCGGCGGCGTGTCTATCGGCTTGAACAGAAATCTCGAGCCCGTCGTTAGTGAGCATTCCGCTCTTGTCGCCCTCCCAAGGCACCTTGTCCAGTGAGTGATACGTCGCGGGATAGTCCAGCTCTTCGAGCGTTGCCACCTGTTTCCAGGCGCCGCCCTCTTTGGACCGATAGGCAAAGTCGACACGCTCGAAGGTCTCGTCAATGCGAATGAGCGTGTCTTTCACGCGCTTGCGCAGCTCTAACGCAAACTCGACGATCTCAGCGGCCTCCTCGGCGGTCTCGTTGCGCCCGGGGAACAGGATTTTCATCAGACCCGCGCACGTCTTCACCACGCCGTCGCGATCGCGTGTCGAAATGCTACTAGAAAGCTCAAAGAACCGGTCAACCTCACCCGAATAGTCCATGGGGCGCATGGCACGCAAGGCCTCGGCAAGGTAGTCAACGATAAAGCCAAAATCACTGCAAAACATGTCGCCACGGATGATGTCCATCTCCCAGCCGGGGATGTACGCATGCAGGCGGTCGATAAACGCCGGGTCGTGGTAGACGGTGGGCAGATCCTCGAGCAGGTCCGTCTTGTTAATCATGTAACTCACATCGTGGCTCGTGTTCCCCACGAACACCATGGATGCCTCTGCCGTTACCTGCTCGATGCCGCGGCTAAAGCTCTTGTTGGCCATATAGTTCTTCATGATGTCGACAATGTCTGCCTTGGGCTTCTTGTTTTTACCGGCGAACTCGTCGAACGCCACGCAATCCCAGTAGCCAACCAGGCCGATCTTACCCGTGGAGTTATTCACGAACAGCTTTGCCGGCGTCACCTCGCCACCCGAGATAAGAATACCGTGTGGACTGAACTCACTGAACACATGACTTTTACCGGTGCCCTTGGGACCCAGCTCAACCAAGTTGTAGTTACGCTCGCAATAGGTTACCAAGCGCGTCAGCTGGAACAATTTGGCACGGCGACCCAGCTGATTAGGATCCAAGCCAATCGAGCGGATGAGTACGTCAATCCACTCGTCCTCAGAAAATTGCGAACGGCGTGCAACGAAGCCCTCAAAGTCGAAACGCGACATCTGAATAGGCTTAAGCGAATTGAGGACATAGGGCGATTCATCGCGCGCCTCATTTGCCTCGTAGGATAAATCGGCGATGCACCACACGCCCGAAACGAGCAGACGACGATTCTTCTTAACTGTGTCAGAGCTCACGAGAACCTTGGATACACCCAAGTTCTCAAAGGACGCCTCATAGGCATCGCGCTTCTCGTTGAGTATGACGGAAACCTTGTCGATGATACGCTTCTGGCCAATTTGCTTAATATCAGAACGTATAGCGCCAGCCTCGGCACGTTGCACGTAGTGCTTGGCAAGGATGCTGCGCACGCGCTCCACGCCCGCCTCAATCTGGCTTTCGTCATCGGTGGCGCAGTTCTGCCCCAGCAGGTACTCAAGCACGTAGCTAGGCACCGCTGCATTGCCCTTCACGAGCTTGACGAGGTCCTTACGGACTACGTAGCCCGTAAATACATCGTTCAGTTTCTTGTCCAATGCGTCCATGCGCAGCCCTACTTCCACGTGCTCAGACCCGTAACCTTAGCTAAGGCGTGCGGGAACTTGTTGTAGTTGACCTTAACGCCGTCGTCCAGGTCAATGCCGATTCGCTCATTCGCGAGCGGGTAGATGACGTCGCGCTCCCAGTCGGTAAGCTCGCGCACCACCGCACGATATTTGTCCGCCTGGCGGTTGTCTGCAGCGCGGTCACTCTGCTCCAGCTGGCCGATCTTCGCATTGAGCTTCTCGACGTACTCGCGCAGGTACTTGGTCAGAATCTGGCCGACCGTGCTCGGCGTGTAACGATGCATGTAAACAAGCACCTGGAAGCTGCCCCTAGGGCTCGCGAACATCCAATAGATGGGGCGCTTACCGCTGCCCGTCACCTGATAGGTCGCGCAGTGGTCCTTGTAGAAGTCCTTCACGAAGTATTTGCGCAAGTCCTTGCCCAAGGCTTCCTCGATGAACCTCACGTTCTCATCGAGCGTCTCGGCACCATAGGTCACTTCAAGCCACTTGCGGAACTGAGCCACGATGTCGTCGCCGAACCACTCGCCGTCAAGCACGGGGAGGATGGCGTCGGCGTCGGGCAGGAACCCAGCATTGGGAACTTTTGTCTTGAAGTCATCCACGGTCTGCTGAGCATCCGCCAGAATCAGTCCAGGCGCGAAAGTCGAGTAGCGGCCCATGATGCAGCCGACGCCATAGGAGACGAGAGACTTCACGTCACGCACGAGGTCGGCGCGACGCACCGAGACCTTGTCGTCGGGCACCTCGATGGGCACCTCGCCCTCCATGCCGTAGATTCGCGCGAAAATGCGGTTGAGCTCCTCCTCGTTGGACTTGAGCTGGTTGAAGCGCTCGTCGCAATCGGCGCTCCAGCGCTTAAACCTCTCCGAAATCAGCGAAACGGAGGCCGCGCGGGCGCTGGAGTTCATGCCGTAGGAAAGTTGCTCAGCACGTTCGCGTGCGGAGGGTGCAAGAGGATGACACTCGAAGTCCCATGAGGTTTCAAAAGCGTCCCAATCAGCACGGCTCAACCTTATGCACTCAGAAACAAAAAAAGGGACAGAGGTATTTGTAAGAGCTTCTTCAGCAATAGGCACATTTCGTAGGACACCAACCTCATAATTTAAAGTCGGCGCCATAAGTCCCATCAATTCCATGCTTACGGAAGAATTAAACATCGCAAGCAGAACAGGCTCAGAATTAGGGTTAGTGAATAGGCTGCAACCCGCAACATCATAAACAAAACCTTTAGGGAAAAGGCGCATTGCAAGCTGATCAGTAGACACTTTCGACCATGATAGATTTTGACGGAAATACGTATCCCGATTATCGTGACGATGACCCGCAAATGAATCCATCAGCCGATCAAATTCTTTATCATATCCCAAGACAAACGCCTGGTTCCCCCACCATTTACGAAATTGGCCTCCCTTGTTGTAGGGTACAAACCGAGCGCCGCTTGTGTAAAAATCCTCATGTGACCCAGCATCGAAGCAGATGTCACACAGCCTGACTTCCTGCCATTGCCGCAAGACTTTTTCATTTTTACCCGTGCTCATGCCGTGCTTGAACTCGGCAATAGCTCCTGCATTGGTCCCAGTCAAAAAGGCTAGGCGCGTTTGTTCGCTGGCCCAATAAGCAATCGGCGAACCCGGAATGGCTCCAAAAGTAGATTGCCTTGATTCAAACCTCCATGGACAAGAAGATCTGTCGGCAGCACACCGTAAGGCGGCTTGTTTCTCTTCACTGTTGCCGAACCCAACAAGTCGGACATAGCAACCCATTATATTATCGCGCGGCGCAGCATTAAAAAAAACGCTAGCAGTAACTTGTACGACCTCTCCGCCAATCTGCAAAAATGCGCGGGACCCAAGATGCACCATGGAGACAATCATCTTATTGCAAAGAATCGACTTCCTCATCTGCTCAAAAGAACCAAGGAACATCCAAGAATGCATCGTAACCATGGAGCTATAGCCATAACTACGCACAAGGCTAAAACCACGACGAATAAAACAAGCGCACAAGTCGCTTTTCTCGTCCGGATAGCGCCCCCTAATCCAATCCCTCATATAATCGTTAAAGTGGCTGCTCCCCAAATACGGCGGGTTCGCGACCACGCAATCGACTCTGCGAGACAGCGCCTCAAGCACGCTCTTCATCGTGTGGAGCTTCCTGAGCACGCCGGCGCCCAGCAGGTCGTCCTCGCTGAAGCTCGCAATGGCGTTGTCCACGGCGGCAATGTCGCCGGGGGCGGGCACGTAGAGACTGCCGACCTCGGTCATGTGCTCGAAGGCGTCGAGGAGCTCGGTCGCCCCCGCGAGCGGGCCCGCGCTGGCAAGCGCGCCGGGCTCAAACGCGACGGGCTCGAGCACCGTCACGTTCGCGTCGATTTTCTTCTCGAAGAAATCGGGGTCCTTCTCGCGCGCTTTCATCTCGAGCGCGAACTTGGCGATCTCGGCGGCGCGGCCGTCGATTTCCATGCCGAAGAGGTTGTTCTGCAGGATGAGCGCCGGGACGTCCTCCGGGAAGTAGCCCTCCTCCTGGTAGATCTCGAAGAGCAGGTCGAAGGCGTACACGAGGATGTGGCCCGATCCGCACGCCGGGTCGCACAGCGTTAGCTCCTCGGGCGAGTAGACCTTGATGTAGTCCTCGGTCTCGCCCTCGGGTGCTATGTAGTAATCCATCTTGCAAGCGAGCGCCGAGCCCGGGTTGTTGAGCATCCACAGGCGCCCGAGGGAGTTCTCCACCAGGTATTTAACGATCCAGTCGGGCGTGAACAGCTGCGTGGCGGGCGCGATGTCGTCCGCGGTCGCCTTGCGGCCGCTGTCGTTGTACTCCGCCTTGCGTTCCGCCACGTAGAACTGGTAGAGCCAGCCCAGTACCTCGACGGTCTCGCACTCCGCATCGTCCATGTCCTCGACGATGCGGCGCAGGATCGAGCCCTCGGCGAGGAGGCCCTGCGGCATGACGAGGCTCGACGCCGCCGCCTCACCAAACAGGTAGGGCATCGCTGCGGCGTAGCGGTCGCATACTGCCACCAGTAGCTCGCCGTAGGCCGCCTCGGTGCGGTTCGCGCCGGAGCCGCTGCCACCGGCGAGGGCGCTCTGCACGCGGTCGCGCACCAGGCGCGAGAAGCCGAAGTCCGGGTCGAACACGCCCTGGGCGGCGTCCGCGAGGATCGCGGGCTGGGTCGCGCCCGGGCGCGGCGTCACCACGGGGACGGGCGTGTAGCCCTTCGCGTCCATGAAGCGCAGCGCGCACAGGCGGTTGAACCAGGTGTACGCCGTCGACTCGATGATGGCGTCCAAACCCTTGTCGTCGATGGCGGCCTCGAGCCTCCTGACCTTCTCGGGCAGGTCGAGCCGCTCGGGGCTACCGGGCTCCAGGACGGCGTCGATCCTCGCGGCGACCTCGGCGCGCAATGCGTCGCGGGCGCCGAAGGCCAGGTTCTTTATCTTGTTGGAGTCCATGTCTGCCATCCTAGAAGTCGAAGTCGTTGCCGAACGCGCGGTTCACGGAGAGCCGCTGCTCCCACTCGGCATCGAACTGGTTGGTGTTTCCCACGCGCGCGCTTATCCTGAGCACCGCGGCGACGCAGTCGTCCACGTCGTCAGTCACGTGGAGCGTGACACGGGTCTTACGTTCCTCGGAGCCCTGAGCCGCACTTGCGAGCTCGAGCGTCTGTACCTCGGCACATAGGAGGCGGCTCGCGTCATCGGGGTCGTAGAGGCCGACGCGCACGGTCAGCGGATTCACCTTCTCGGAGCACGGCTCCGTTTGGTATACGTCGAGGGTCACCGTTGAGCCGGTAATGGCGGACCTTCCGCAAAGGAAGCCCTGAACCCCCGTGCACTCCGCCGTCTGACGAGCGTCGACTCGGTTTATGGTTACCACTGGAACGACATTCTCTTGCGGAGAGACACCGCCGTGGACATAGCGTGCGCCGCTGCCGCGCAAACGCAAGCGTGTAATACCTCGAGGGAAGGCAAACCGCCCCTCGCCACCAAGCGAAAGTTGCGCTGAAGAGTATTCAATAAGAACGTCGCTCTTTGGCAGCGTCAAGCCCATGGCATATCTTCTGCCGTGGCTAAGATTGTGACCGGAAGCATGAACAAGATCGGTAAGACCGTCCGCCGCGGCAAAGTTATACTCTTCGACTTGGCCATCTTGATAGAGGAAACCGTGATCGGCGGTCACGAGGACCTTACCGCATCCCGCGCGCAGAAGCTCACCGGCAATCTTCATCACCTGGGTGATTGCATCTTCGCATGCTGCGAAGACCTCGCCTTCGGTGTCGCGAGAGTCACCGCGCTTGTCAATCGCGTTATGGTAGACCATCACGAGCGGAGCGCCCTCGACATTGGGCAAACCCTCTTCAAGGACTTTTGACGCCTGGATGAGCATAGCGCCAGGAATCGCTGCCTCTACGACCTTTTGGCGATTGGCGAGCCCATCGGTGGCGTCACCATCCTTAAGCACGTTAGCCGTAGCCAGGTCAACCTCCATGGTCCCTTCAGGAAGTAGTGCCGCCATACCCAACTGGGTATAACTCGGCAGCATGCAGGCCATCCCCTCACAGCTCGCACTCACGAGAACACGTCCCGAAGACAAGGCTCCGCCGGCGATACGAGTCGAAAGGTCGGCGCCAACCTCATAGCGCATCGCATCGGAAACGATAACGCCCAGACGCTTGCCCTTCTCGGCCATCGGGAGTTCTTTCTCGACTTTCTCGTAGAAGAATCCCGACTGCGAGGGAATAGTCGAGGGTGGATAGACCCCCGAATCCATAAGATGCAGCTGCCAGCGATCGGTCAGGTCAACGAGAAACTTGCCATAGGCGTCATCGACCCTGGACACAAGCTCGTTGGCCCTCCTCCTAAACTGGGCAGTCGTATTGCGCATGGCATTCACAAAGCTACGGTATCCCTCGTCGATGCGGTGCCAATTGGCGCAGTACGCATCAAAGATTTCTCTCTCGGTTGTCGCCGCGGTGCATTCCGTCTTATATGCCTCGATTCCCTCAAGCGTCGTGACTGCAGCGGCCAGAGCCTCATACTGGTGGACATAGTCCCCAAACCAGTGGGTATGCAGGCGCACGTTTAGCTCGTTTTGGGCATCAGCCGCGTGCAGCGTGCCGTCGAGAGCACGTCCAAGCATATCTGTGATAATCCAGTCATCGAAGACTGCCAGAGCATCGTTGGTGCCGATAGACTCCATTGAACGCTTGTCAGTACCCACCGATGAAACGACAGCGTCGGAGTATTCGCGTGCCAGCGAGTCATATGAATCGCTAGTGCGGCTGCTGGCGGCAAGGTCAGCGAGTATTCGTGCAGCATCCGCTTTGAGCGGCACACTGTCACAAATGAGATCGGCGCAGCGTGCCTTGAGCATCTTGAGAGCAAGGTCTTCGAGGGTCGGGTCTTCACCCGTGGGTGCGGCATATCCCACTACTTCAAAGATCTCGGACCAAAGCGTTGTGACAAGCCCGCACTCGTAAATGACTCGCAACGTCCTATCCTGCCCGCGCCCAAGCTCGGCGAGGAGTTTCTTCACCACATCGCGCACGGCGTCGCGAGGAATCTCCGCCCTCGATCCTACGCACGCGGCGAGCATCGCCAAGCGAAGAGAACGGTCGTCAGTCTTACTTAGCACGCTTGCCGCAAGGGCCTTGCGACGCTCCTTTGAGTTGAAGAAGCGACCATGTTCGGCGAGTGCGTCGGCAAGGGTCATAGGAACGCCGCATTCGCTCGCCCAGATACCTTCCATCTTGCAAGTGAAGGGCGTGGCAGCGAGCTTTATGTCGTATAGAAAGTCATCCTGAAAACGCGGCTTTGCACCCGAACGATAGACAACAAGATTATGGGCAGGTCGTTCGCGAAGGATCGTCCGCTTGCATGCAAGCTCCGCACCAGTCGCGTCGAGGATAGCGCCGCCGTCCAAATCTATAGAGGCGATAGTCTCGGCATACTCGCCGGACTCGTCCTCCCAGAACAGCGTCGCATGACCAAGGCTGAACTGGCCCTTGATCCTGTCCTCGATTTCATGAACGTCGATGTCCACAGTTCCTACCTCGTAACGATGATTCCGTCGTCGACCTTGGCCTCGAGCTCAGCGCGCAGCGCCTCGAGATAGTCGTCGACATCCTGCCTACTCTTGATGGTCGGTTTACCATAAGCCCCCGCACGTAGCGAGCTCAGCGCGCAGGTCATGGGCGCTTGGGTCCGGGCGGGCTCGGGCTGCGACCCAGCGGCTTCCCCGCCAGACTCGTCGTTTTCTTGTGTGTGCGCAGAAGCGGCCGCAGGTGGATTGAGCAGGGAAACTATGCTTGCCGCCTTGGCATCCTTAAACGACTCAAGGAAAGTCCGTATGCGCAGCGATGACTGCTCTTCGGCGAGTCTCGCCGCTGCTTGATCGAAAATCTCTGCAAGCGAGATACGCGCTTCCTCTGGCACCGCATCCATGTCATACGCGCTCTCAAACGAAGCGCGATATTCGTCGAGTTCCTTAGCAACGTCGGACCTTAAGCTCTCCCTAGCACGGTCAATCTCGCTCTTCGCCCGCCTGACATCACTCGCAGCGCGAGGGATATCGCGCGATTTATAACACTGAGGGTCGTTCACGACCGCAAGCGCTCCCTCAAGGTCGGAGGTAATGTCGATGCCGAGGTCACACATCTCGGCAAGGCCGGTTTCGCCGAACCCCTTGACCTCATTCCACTTAACAGCGAGCGGCGAGCCTTCAATAAACTGCTTCATGCTCGACAGGTCTACCTTGTCCTCCGCGAGGGCGTCAGCCTTCTCGGGAAACTGGTCGACGAGCCATTTCCAATCAGCATTCACCGCGCCAAGCGCAGCGTTAAGCTTGTTAAGCTTCCCGGTAAATTCGGTGGCGAATGGATAAGTCGAGGCTCGTCCCTCGGCAGCGCGGAACGCTGGAACTTCCTGCTCGAGATAGGTCACCATCTCGCCTGCGATGGACTTGGCATCGCTGCCAACGGGATTGGTGCCCACGAGCTTTCTAAACGAGCTCTTAATCGATGCAAGACGCTCGGGAGACACGGCCTCGACCTTGGCAACGACAAGTTTATCCATATCGCGACCAACTTTGAGCGCTTGCGCGAGAGCGGTGCCCTCGAGGAGCGACCCCGCCTTACGAATCTCGACGCGACCGGCGGCGTAGAGCGTCGCCACCGCATTGCGAACGGCAACGTCGGGCCATCCGTACTCATCCTTCGTAAAGTGCGCCATCAGACTCGACGTGCCATCGCCGCCGACGGTTACCGCGTAGCCCGGACCCATGATGCCGATCCAGCTAAGTACCGTCTGGGCATACTCGGGAAGAGGAAGGTCAATCATCGATTGGGCCGGCAGACAGCTGTTGTAAACGTCTCTGTCGGTGTAGTTCTGCACAATTTGTTGCAAGCCCGTGTAGCTGCGCCGCACAAGTTCGCCCACAGCACACTCGATGGCGACCTTGCCCGAACCACTCACAGAGTCGGTAATGTTGACTCCAGAAACATAAAAGCGCGCCTCTCCAATCAGCTCATCTAAATCGGCGCGGAGTTTACGCGACTGCGCGTTGAGTACTGCCCTCTTGTCAGCGATTATCGCGTTGCGAATCTCGTTCGAACCACTCGCCTGGTTTACGTACTTATTTGTCTTTACGAACAAGGCGACATCGTTGAGAAACGCATTGGGATCGTGCAACACAACCGTGAGTGTCTTGGGGCCAGAGGTTGGAACATCCACGATACCACCGGATGAAGCATCGGTCACAATGTCAACAGTCAGGTCGTTACCCGAACGTCCGATGGCATCGCCGTTCACCTTAAGATTGTATGGGAAGGCATGCGAGAAGGAACCGTTCTCGTAGCTTGCGCGCGAGGCGCCAACGATATCCTTAAACGCATCGCCAATCTTGTCGCGTACATCCGAGGTCTGAATCTCCGTCGCACGGATTTCCGTCTCGATCTCTTTCTCATCGTCGGTAAGGTACTCATAGATGTTCGAGTTGGGATTACGACGTATGTAGAGCTGACGCTCAAGCTCGGCAAGCGCATCCTTAATTTCCTGCTCGAGCGTTGCCGTGTTCTGCTTGAAAGAGCCATACAGGAGCACGCGCAGGTTTCCCGGCGTTGCCTTGAAGTCCTTGCAGTATTTGACGAGCAGCAGTGCCTTGAGGACGCGGATTGCCATGGGCATGTCGGCAAGGTTTGTCTCGGCGATGCTGATAGCACCATAGACCTCACTCTTCAACGAGTTGCGCAGCCCTTCGAACATTGAGTCGAACGTTGCCAGATTCTGGCCCTCCGTCGAGCCGTCACCGCGGTTGAGTTCGACGCCAACCTCCTGGAACACGCCGAGCATGGAGCGGGCTCCCGTAGAATGGTGCTTGCCCGTGAAGGCATTGTAGTCGGAAAGACCACGCATCGCAGTGATGAACAAGTCAAACTGATAGGGCACAAAGGGGTACGTGCCTACAAAATCGTCCTCATCCTTATAACCCACATAGCGCTTCGAACCATCGGCGAAGTCAAAGAGCACCGGGAAGTCGTCCCTGTACTTATCGTACATGCCGTCTAAGGCAGAAACGGCATCGCGGCTTTTGGCCAAAAGTCGCTGTTTGATGACCTCCTTGGCATCCTTGGACGTGAGCTGCATCTTAATTTTGAATCGCGCTTGGATTTTGGAGAAGTCATTGGCGGACTTGTCGGTCATCTGACCGATCGTATCTTCCATGTTTTCCTGGCTGGTAACAACGACCCAGGACGCCCCGTCGCATACGGTTGCGAGCTCTTCTGCCACGGACTGCAAATTCGTCATGAGGTTTGAATCCTTGGCGATAAACTGGCCAACTTCATCAACGAAGAAATTCAGGCGGAACCCCGGCTCGTGATCATCGATGTATTCCTTCACGCGAACGGCAAACGAGTGAATATCGGGCTTATATGTTTGCTGGTAGTAGCGCACAGCATTGTCGGTGGTTCCGGGCTCGTTGCCGCACACCTCATCGAATGCTGCAGTGATCTTTGCAGCATGCAAAAGCGCTGCTTTGCGAACATCAACCCATGCCTTGCCGGTAGCCTCCTCAACTTTAGCTATAAAAGCATCGAGCAGCCCCTCCCGGTCAAGGTCATATTCCATCTTGGCAATATGCTGTTGATCACCATCGAAATAGCCGCAATGACGGTTGAAAACCTTAATGAATGCGGCAAGCAGAGCGCCGGCCTCGGTGCGTCCCTGGTTAGGCGCAATCGTATCAATATTGAAAAGGATGGACTCGCTCGGATGACGGGTGCGCGCCACTTCCATGGCGCCCCGCAGGGCAGGGTCGTCCTCGAGCTTAGGCAGGATATAGTCAACGGCGCGTTTACCGGCAACCTCCTGGTCCTCCAAAAGCACTGCGAGAATCTTGAGCATGTGAGATTTACCGCTACCGAAGAAGCCCGCGATCCATGCACCATTACCGGTGGCATCGGGATCGTTGTACTCATCAAAGAAGCGGTTAAGGTGACCGGCAAGTTCGGGAGTAATCACGTACTCGTCGAGCTCGTTAGCAAGATGCTCAACGCTGGAAGCCTTCACAACGGCATCAATCGGCCTGTCGATCGGCTTTTCGTACATATACTCGTATTTCATAGAGTTGCCCCCTAAAGGTCAAACACGTTCGTCGCGCGGTAGTAGCCGCCGTTTGCTTCGGACGGGATATTCAATATGTCAAGCGAGGTCGAACCGTCGGCGTTCTGGCGGTATTCGCCAGGGAACACCAACACGACGGGTTTATCCGTCTCGATTTCGCCGAGCAGCGTATGAGTTCGGACAAAGGGAAACGTCTCTCCAACGCCTGTGATGAACGCAATGTCGCACGCAGAGTCGTCGATAGCCGCCTCGACGGCAGGCTTAATGACGTCGCTCACGCTAATGGTGTCCTGAAGCATCATGATGAGCTCGTCGCGCGTGGCGGTTTGCTCGGCTTCACAAAGAGGCTCCCACATGCCCTCAGAATCCAGGTAGTCGAGAACGATGTCATAAAGGTTCACCCTCACAGCGCGGACGCCCCTATTGGGTAGGTCGTCGGAACAGATGGCGGCTATGAGATCTCGAGCATACGACCTCTGCGCCGGAGGATACGGCAAAACATACGTCGACTGTCGCATCGTGTAGCCCTTGCGGCCGAGAAGCGTGTCGTCGGAGAGACGCTCCACGATGAAAGCGCGCGCATCGGGCGATCCGATGTGCTCGAACTTTTTGGTCACAGCAAAACACCCGCCTTCGGGAACAGCTCGATATCCTGTGGAGCGTTCTCGCGAACAAGGTCCGCAAAATGGAGCGAGGGATAGAGCGGGGTGATGTTGCCCGCGTTGTCAAGGAGGCGGCACTCGCGAAGCATCCCGAATGCTCTGAGCTCGAGTTGTTTGAGCGACTTTTCGGTGAGGCGTGCAAGTTCGGGATGATCGACAGACTGCTCATCTACAAAAGCGGCCCATACCGTTCGGGGCACATCGGGCACCATATTGGAGAAGCGTGCAGCGACGACGTCAGTCGAAAACGAATAGAGCACCTGATAGGTTCGGCAAATGGCGAGCCACGTCATGGCAAGCTGGTCGTCGTCAACAGCATCGGCCAAAAATGCCAGCTCATCTGCGTCAAGCATCTTGAGTCGCTTAATGATCTCAGCACCGACACGCTTGCGAGTGCTCTCTTTGTTGAGGCTGATAATGTCGTCCTCGACTATGCGACGCCTAACCTCTGCCCAATCGGGGGTCTCAACAAAAGCCCTCGCGACCTCAGCAGTCTCGAGCCTGCGGGCACCAATGCTCGTAAAGGAGAGACTGTACTTCTGTCGTTCATTACCTGTCATTCGTAAGCTCCTTGATTAAACATTCGCGAACGTATGCACTTAAGCTTGTGCCCTTCAGAGAAGCGGCTTCCTTAGCGGCGTCACGCAACGTATCGGGGATGCGCACGGTTATTGCAGTCTGTTCGCCACTCACGAGAAACTCGCGAATATCCGTGGCGCTTGCATCTTTGCGCAGCAAGTCGGCATAACCCATGTTGACCATCCCTATGTTTGCGATATGCAATACATTGTTAGTAAAAAAATCGATTCCCATTGTCTTGCAATAGACTTGTGATGTCATCGCCTTTTCTGTAAATGGACCCACTTTTACCTCGCATGGTTTGTTGTTCAACAATGCTGCGAATGACGTGAATGCCTTATGATCACTCCGCGTCACCACCACCATTTAGCACGCTTACAGACGCTTTGGCACCTAACGCCCGTTGTTCGATGCGTGCCCTTTACTCAAACGCCTACACTTGAGCATTACAGGTCAATTCCGCCAACAGGCAAGCGAGGCTAACATGCGGTCCGAAAACGAGCAGATTCATTACCGAGCAAAGTTCAGGCTTTCGCCCTATTCGACCACCACGCCCTCAATCGTCGATGCGTATCGTCAGATCTACACCTGGGTGCGCGATAAAGAGCAGCGCAAGCGTCATGAGCAGAGTGCCTTTGAGTTTCTGTCGAGCAATAAAAACATCGCCTCCGATTTTATATTTGGAAACCTCAGCTATCCCGTTGGCTATTCTGGAGGCATGACCACGGGCAGCCGCGTGAGCATTTGCACTCGCGCAGCCTTTGATGACAAGCGAGGCAGGATTCCCGTCGCTTGGGCCTTCGAATATGACGAGCCCGACAGTCACTATCCGTTTCGTCACTGGCACACCTGTATTGGTCTCGAGACCTCCGAGGATGACTCATGTCTGGTCAATATCAAAGTCACCTATGCGACCCTGCCCGATTATGTGGGCTGGCCACTGCCAGAACCGGACCTCAATATTCCCCGCATCGCAAAGGTTCTGTTTTCGCTTCCCAATCATCAGGCATGCGTTGGAGAGACAGTCGTCAACACATCGTGCACGCGCCTGACGTTTGAGAACTTTGACGTCGAGTTCTCCGACAACCTTCTGAGCAGCCAGCGCGAGCTCCCTCTGATTCTAATAACCAGCGATGATGCCGGACGATATCCCGTCAAAGATCCTGGCAAGCTCGCCAATAACCTTATGGGCCTAGCCAACGTGTTTGCCGCCGACGAATCCGATGGTCGGCTCAAATCAAAGCTGTTCAATCTTTTTCTCTACGATACGCCCGCCTATCGATACAACTGCCCCAAGTCATCGCTTCGTATTTACCAACCGAACATCAATCTGTCTGACGAAGAAGACGCACGTCGACACCTCTGCATCAGGCGCGATAGGCTGAACGAGTACGGCAACAAGACATCCACGATACTTAACCGGAGCCTGGGGCGCTCGTTCTTGCGCGGCAGGGGCGATATTGTAGACACGAGCGATATTGCCTGGTACAAATCACGCCAGTCAATCGGGGCGCTACGCAACCGCATGGCAGAGATGAAACGCCATGCAGAAAATGAATCGGCTGCCGAGGCAAAACGCACCGAAGCGCTTGCCGCCTCGTACAGCCAAGAGGCAATGGACAACCTTAAAGAGTTGTTGTCAAAAGAGACTGCCGACAGGCAGCTCTGGGAGGGGCTGGCCAACGATTACGCCGACAGCAACGCCGCGTATGAGCAGCGTATTGAGCAACTGGAAAACAGCTTGCTCGAGCTGGATGAATCCGAGAACACGATCGCCAACTTAAAGTATCGACTCCAAGAGGCGCTGGAGCGAGCCGATCGCTCGGAAAAGCAGGTAGCCGCGCTCAGAGCGGAAGCATGTTTTGTCGAGGGGCTCGAGGCATTTCCGCGCACCCTTGAGGACGAGCTTAGGTTTGCTGCGAATCTCTGGCCCTCGCGCATTTTCGTTTTGCCCGAGGCATACGACTCGGCACGCCGATATGATTTTGCCGATCTTGACGAGGAGTGGCAGATCCTTAAATCCGTAGCGACCGTTATGTGGCAACTCAAGTTTGGGGAGCGCTTGACGACCGGAGACCTCTATAGCGAGTTTAGAAATCAGACCTCGTTTGACGCCGCACCGACCGAGACCAAGCTGACTAAAAACGACACCGAGCTCATGCGGCTCCGCCAACGCACTTACAACGGTAAGCAGGTTTGCATCTTGCCGCACATTAAGGGCAACGGTCGCAACCGCCGCGACCCATTCCGTTTGCACTTTTGTTTTGATGACGAGGCACAGTTAATCGTGATAGGCCACTGCGGCAGCCACCTGCCAACATCTGGAACTGCCAGGCAGTAAGGTACCGCACCAGCATGGGCGGAGGGTGCCCCCTACCTCCCCTCCGCCTTCAGCTTCAGCAGCAGGTCGCCCAGCTCGGGGCACTTGCTGGAGAGGCGCGTCTGGGCTCGCTCGCCCATCCCCCACCGCTGGCGAACTTCCTGGGCGCGCGGGCTCACGTGGTAGTCCCCGTCCATCACCTGCTTGAGCAGCTTGGCGGTCACGCGCGCATCGGCTAGGGCGCTGTGGGCATGGCCCGTCGACTCGTCGAACTCGATGCCAAACCACGTTGCCGCGTCGCCCAACGAGACGCGCCCGTGGCTGCCCACGTCCATGATCGAGGTGTAAAACGCCTGCAGGTCGGCCCAGTCCGTAGGAAATGCGGAAAGGTCGATGCGCTTTGCCTGGCACTCGGTCAAAAGCTGTCGACGGTCCGTCCCGCTCCAACAAACCACCTGGGCGGAGTAGCGGCCGATCCAATCGCTGAGCCTTTTGATCACCACATAGAGCGGATCGGCCATCGCGGTGTCCACGGCCGATATCCCTGTGAGCTCGCGGACGGGATACGCAACGCCTTCGGTAAATTCCGTCTGCACAAACTGCGAGAACTCGCCCATAACGTTGCCGTGGTAATCGAGCTTAACGGCGCCGACCTCGATAATCTCGTTGCGCAGCCCACGGCGCTGGCGCTGCTTTGGCACCGGCGCAAACTCAAAGTCCAGCACGATCTGGCGCGCAAAGTTCGTCGTATCGATAGCCGAGATACCCGGCGTCTTTTCAGCTGACACGGTTATGGCCTTTCCCCGTTGCCTGCCGCTTGCTACATAGGCGGCTACATTGCCGTAAGGATAGGCGCCCGTGCGGACATGAAAGCGCCCAGCGCGGCCACCCGGCACCCTTGCGTAAAGCCGCGCTTTGAGATGGCCACGTCGCTGTTATGAGCGAACATATATTCGTATTTATGACCGCAGTTTGATAGACTGGTTATTGTTGACGGCAGTCCCATGTGCCGGGCAGCGCCCTCCATGCGATGGGAGGTGATGCCCATGACCGATCTGATTGATTTCGTGAAGCTCCTGACCTCTTTGGTCTCGCTCCTCACGGCGCTTATCGGACTTTCCGAGGCACTTAAGCAGCGTACGAAGCAAAAGACGATATGAGAAAGCCATTTGGGTCGCCTCCCCCGCGGCGCAGCTTCTTTTCGCGGGCTCGGGATGCCACAATGGGCTTTGAGTATCGGCCCGTGCGGTAGCCCTTACCGCACCTGCGGGGAGGAGGCTTCCCATGCCCCATGTTACCTCCATCGGCCTGGACGTCCACGCGCGATCGGTCGCCGCCGCGGCGTTCAACCCCTTCACCGGCGAGGTGGCGCACCGTGACTTCGGGACGGACGCCGCCGAGATCGCGGAGTGGGCCCTCGGGTTCGAGGAGCCCAGGGCCTGCTACGAGAGCGGCCCCACCGGCTTCCACATGGCGCGCGAGCTGCGCGCGCTCGGCCTCGACTGCGCCGTGGCCGCCGTCTCCAAGATGCAGAGGCCGGCGGCGGACGCGCGCCGCAAGAACGACCGGCGCGACGCCGAGTTCATCGCCCGCATGCTCGCCACCCACAACATCGTGGAGGTCCCGCTGCCCGATGCGGCCGTCGAGGCCGCCCGGGACCTCGACCGCGCCCTCGACGACGCCACGGCGGAGTACCGCCGCGCCAGGCAGCGCCTCAACATGTTCCTGATCAGGCTGGGCCACGTCTGGGACGAGCGCAACGCCGACGGGACGAGGAAGGGATCCTGGACGCGCGCCCACTGGAGGTGGATATCCGGGATCAGGCTCGAGGGGCCCCAGCGCGACGTGCTCGAGTACTACGTCACGGCCGCGAGGTGCGCGGAGTCGGACCGCCGGCAGCTCGAGAAGAAGGTGCTCGCC